>JAGVTS010000076.1 GCA_019136685.1 Bacillota bacterium
GTCGGGATCGTAGGAAGCCAGATACAGTCCGTTCTGGGCATCGTAGTAGTACATCCAGTTCATCGACGCAAGCCCGCAGTAATTGATCTCCCTGGAAAACACGCCATCCTCGCCGCGTACTGTCTGCGCCCGCCCGAAGCCCAGATAACGCGGGGTAGTGTACTCCTCTATCGGCGCCAGGGTCTTCTCCCCCGCGTGGTGCGGGTAGATCATCACATCATCGCGCCAGCTTTCTCCAAGGTACACCCCGCGCACGCAAGGGAAGAGGACCTCCACCACTCTATATCGGGAGTCGCGGTTTCGGACCCGGATGCTCCACAGGCTCTCCGGGTCATCGTCGTCGGACTCGATCGTAACAGACGCCTCGATGTGAACGTGCTCGTTCCCGTCGGCCAGCCCTCCATCGAAATGGATGCCCAGACACGACTTCCCGCCGCTCTCGGTCTTCTGAATGCGGGCCTCACCCGACGGCACAACTTCGACCTTCACACCAGTCTCGGCATTAAGACAGTAAAGCTTGTAGAGGGCGCCTCCAGAAGGATGCTTCAGATAGTCGTCACCGGTAACGCGGTTTGCAAGGCGCGTCAGGCGGCCATCCCCGCCGTCGACACTGATCTCGAAGTACCGATTGTCGAGTGAATGCTCCATTCTCACGTCGCTAACAACCTGCCTTTTCATGCGCCACTATCTCGCCCTCAAACGGGCCAATCCTAATGGTGTGGCTACCTAGTTCGCACAGGCTTACGCCGAATTTCACTTCTTCAGTCTCTCCCGCGTCCACGTTCACCCATTTCGAGTCCGTGCAGAGCCCGTCGATCCACAGCTCAACTCTCTCCATGGCGCCAGTGCCACCCTCATTGATGAGGGAGACTGCGACTGTGAACGTCTCGTCTACGCCGACCGAACATGGCGGCAAGATACAGTCTCGATACGCTATGCTGGACCGCTCGCCTTTTCCGAACGTGAATCTATCGATCACACCGGCCCTGCCGTTGCCCGTCTCCGAGAGAGACGTATGGGCTGCAATACGTGCAACATCCCCGTCGAGTTCAACTGTTACGTACTCGCAGGACCCGTGTGCCCCCACACTGCCCTCCAAGCCGCTGACACCGTACTCCACAGACCCTCCGACCTGCTGTCCCAACCCACATGTCACTGCTACCATTCTCGGGAGGCCATTCGAGTGTAGCAAAAGGCGGCGGTCGTACAGATGTCGATGCCCGCCGAAAAAGCCTTCGACGCGGTGCTCCTCCATGATCGCCGAGAGCGCCTCTGCCACTTCCGGGTCTGTATACGGATAGTGCTGAAACACCAGGCGCCATGCGGCGTTTTGGGCTCGCTTAGGGCTGAGATCCTGCAGAAGCCACGCGAGTTCGCCGTCAGCAGTGTTCTCTGCGAAGAAGTTCCGCACGTATCCATCGAACCTCCCGCGCACGTCGTCATAGGACGCAATGAATCTCTCCGGCTCATCTTCGAAAGGCATGCCGTCCAGTACGACAAAGTGGGCATCGCCGGCATCGAACGAAAACCAGTATGGGTTATCGGAAGAACCAAGCAACTCCGCCTGTGAGCCGAAGTACATATCCCAGAACTGCCCCATATCGTGGTTCCCGTGGACGTACACCACCGGTATGTGCTTGATCAGCTCGGCCACCGGCCCAAAGTAGTTCTCCTTGAACTGTTCATGCTCGATCCCCGATGACCGTACAATATCGCCGCAATGCACGATAAAGTCCGGCTTGAGTTCAAGCATTCTGTCGGTGAAAGCGTCTGCTGTGTGGAAGAAATGAGTGTCGGCCACTATCGCAAACCGGATCGGATCACCGCCGGCCGGCAGAGTCTTGAAGGTTCCTGCCTCAACAGGAACTCGACAGCATACGATCTTGTACCAGTACGTGGTATCAGTCTTCAAGCCGCTCAGCACAGCCTCGTGCATCGTCGTACCGACCGGCGTGTGGACGACCGAGGCAACCGCCGTTGCCTGAGACCTGCCATTCGCGGCAGATACCCCATACTCCACCACTAAGTCGCACAGTCTGTCAGTCTCCCACCTGATGGCCATTGAGTGCTGAGTCGGGGCCAAGAGATATGGTCCGGCCACAATCTTAGGCAACTCCGATA
>JAGVTS010000104.1 GCA_019136685.1 Bacillota bacterium
GGGATCGTATGCAGCACGTCATAGTGTTCCTTTGCAAGCTCGCTGGTGATGTAGTAGTAGGCGCCGCCGAATCCCGCGTTGTGCAGGGAGTACATCAGCGCCGGCCTAGTCAGCTCAATAGCTTTCATGAGCCCCTCGGTCTCGGGTTTAGGAGTGGTCCATTTGAGAGTCTTGTACTCGATAGGGAAACTCCACTCCACTTGGTCCTGCGGCCGCGGCCTGTAGAAGTTCCGCGCGTAATTCCTTATGTTGAACGGGCCCGCGAACCAGCCTTCGTTCAGCCTGGCGCCATCCGGGTCCACGCAAGGCATAATGTGCCAGGTGCGCCCGGAGCGCAAGTCGTCATCGTCCACGAGTTCATCCATGAGGAAGCAGGTCGTCATGGCCCCGATAGGCTCGTTCGGGTGGGGGCATGCGAACACTAGGATGCTCGCGGGGCCGTTGCCAATCGACACCATGGGGATTTCGCTTCCCGCGGTCGATTTGCCCACGACAGTCAGCTTGGCAATCTCGGGATGCTCTTCCGCGAGTGTCCGAGCCCGCGCGTAGAGCTCGTCTACTGTCAAGAACCGAGTGTACTCCGGCACTTTGGCCAAACGGTCGTCTATAGAAATCGATTTGCTCATTTGCCGTCCTCCTAGTCGTGTGTCAATTCGGTTCATTGCCTATGCGATGTGACTTGGCGCTGCCTTACTGCCTCGCCTCATCAGTTCAACTGTTTGGCCAGCCTCGGGTCGAGTGCGTCGCGCAGTGCGTCGCCGACAAAGTTGAAGCTCAGCACCACGAGGAATATGCACATCCCGGGCCAGATAATCATGTTGGAGTTCAGCAGGATGAAGTCCTTGGCCTCGCTGACCATGGCGCCCCACTCCGGGGTGGGGGGCTGAACTCCGAAGCCCAGAAATCCCAAGGATGCAGATGAGAGTATGGCCCCGGGTATGCCCAAGGTGGCCGAGACTATGACGGGGGTGAGCACGTTCGGCAGTATGTGCCTGAACATGATGCGGGCATCGCTGCACCCCAGGGCGCTTGCCGCCTTGACGAAATCTTCACTCTTGAGCGCCATCACCTGCGCCCTCACCAAGCGCGCGTACAGCGGCCAGCTCACAACGCCCAACACTAGCATCACGTTGAAGATGCTGGGGCCCAGGATGGCCATTACCCCGATCACCAGGATCAGGAATGGGAAGGAGTAAAAGACCTCCACCAGGCGCATGACCAGGTTGTCGACCCAGCCGCCGTAGTAGCCCGCAACGAGGCCCAGTATCGAGCCGATCACGGTGGCTATTGACACTACAACGATACCTATGAGCAGGGATATCCTCGAACCGTGTATCAGCCGCGACAGGATGTCGCGTCCGTAGTTGTCGGTGCCGAGGATGTAGCCGGGAGAGCCTGGGGGCAGAAACGGACTCATCAGGTCCATCTCATATGGGTCCCTGGGCGCTACCACGGGAGCAAACGCCGCGGCGCCGGCGAACACGATGAGCATCACAAGGCCCGCCACGCCCAGCTTATGCCGGAAGAACACCCGGACTACGTGCGCAAACTCCGATCTGATTGTACTTTTCGCTTCTTTACTCATATCGAATCCTCGGATCAATCAGCATGTATAGTATGTCGACCACAAGGGTTACCAGGACAAAGCTGAGCGCGAACACGAGCGTCGTCCCTTGGATTACGGGGATGTCTCGATGCTTGACGGCGTTTACCGCCAGCATACCGATGCCGGGCCATGAGAAAATCGTCTCCGTAATGACTGCTCCGCCCAGAAGCGATCCGAACTGCAGCCCGAAGGTGGTGGCCACCGGCAGCAGCGCGTTCCGCAGGGCATGCTTGTAGAGGACCATCTTCTCGTGCACTCCCTTAGCGCGAGCGGTGCGGACGTAATCTTGCGACAGGGCCTCCAGCACCGACGACCTGGTAAGGCGGGTCAGTATGGCCGCAAGCGCGCTGCCTAGCGTAATCGAGGGCATTATCAAATGGCGCAAGTACGCCCAAAGGCCTGCGCCTGTAACCCCCATCCCCCGGATGGGAAGCCACCCAAGCTTGACGCCAAAGAACAGTATCATCAGAAGGCCCAGATAGAAGCCGGGAAGCGACACCCC
>JAGVTS010000039.1 GCA_019136685.1 Bacillota bacterium
GGGCGGCGTCCTTCGTCATCGCAGCTCTGTACACCCTCTCGCTGGTCATGGCGTCGTATGCATCGCATACAGCAAGAATGCGGCCCCAGAGCGATATATCTTCGCCCTTCCTGCCAAACGGATATCCAGTTCCATCATACCTCTCGTGGTGATCGAGTATCGCCCTGTAGTCACGGTCATTGTATATCTTGTCCATACCTCGAATGAGTTCCGCGCCCCACCCGGGGTGTCTCTTCACCTCAGCGAATTCGCTCTCAGTTAGCTCTCCGGGCTTGGTGAGGATCTCCTGAGGTATGTTGACCTTACCCAAATCGTGCAGCCTCGCAATATACGCTATCCTCTCAACCTCGCTCCTCGACAGATTGCACGCCTCCGCAAGGTGGCTGGCCAGCTGCGCAACGCGTTCGGAATGGCCGGCAGTATAGTGATCCTTGGAGTCAATGATCTGCGCCAGCGCGCAGTTGATCTGCTCAGCATTCTCCTTCTGAACCAGCGCGCGCTGGGTGTAGTTCTTGTTCGAGACAAAGAATAACTCGGCAAGGGCAAAAGCCGCAAGGCCTCCGTATTGGTACACAGCTGTGGCCATGAGGCCCATCACAACTGACGGCGCCACTGAACTCACCGAGCCCAGCACGATCGATGGGTCGATTTTTAACCGTAGCACCGGTTCAGACAGCAGTATCTGGAAGTTGACGATAATCCCTGAGGCTATCACCCACACCAGACCCAGCGCAACCGCTGCCACGGCAAACCGAGGATCGCCGAGCGCCACCTCACGCCCGGGCCATACGGCGTGGAAAGCGAACCAGGCGCTTATTGCGCACAGCGCGGTGATCGCCCTATTCAACACCAGTTTGAGCGCTGTCAAGTATGGGGTGTTGTTCTCGCGGATTATCCTGAACTCCTGGACGCTAATGCTGCCAAGCATCGCAAGGATCGCCGAAGTGCCTGCATCGAACTTGATAATACATGCCATCATCACAGGAAGCATCATCACGACCACAGTAGTGCGCAGAACGATGACTGACAGCGACGATGCCCACAGAAGCGAAACGAACACAATGGCCGACGCGAGCGGCACTTCCCAGCGGACCGTGTGTACGATGGCTAGAGCGGCAGCCAGGATTATGGCCAGAGCGTATGCATCGTGCAGTATGTGTCGATCGCGCGTCACAAGTTCCCCCTCCGTTTCCATACATGCTGCAAAGCGCAGCCCGACGCTCAAAAAAGACCCGTCGCAGCGGGTTAAGGTCGCTCATGGAACGTACGCGTCTCCAGCGATTACCTGACCAGGAACGTGTCGGCGAAAGCCACGACCGACATCAGCAGGGTCATGATGGCCGCGATGAACCCGGCCAAAGCGAACTTCTTCACAGGCTTCACCTCCCCATGTTATTGCGCTACTCGGGAGGCTCAGCTCATCTTCTGCTCTCATCTCGTCCACTGCGACGGGAATAGTCACACTGTATTTCCCTAAGCTATCCTGCGCCGTCCTGGCACGTTGTCACTGGGTTACCGCCAGGCGTTGCAGTTGGCGGTTGAGGGCCTGCAGGACTGAGCGCGCCACGGATGTGGGCACGTCGTCTTTTCTGTAGGCCGCTCCTATGTACCTGGTTCGTTGGCCCGTGGATACGTCGGTGACGGTGATCTCAGAGACCACCCGATCGCCCGACAGCTCACAGCTGGCCTGAAGGCGATACCCATTGCCCATCATCGACTCCAGCGCATCCACTGTGGCGAGCTTGACTATGTCACATATGAGGTCGCCGTCGGAGCACCCCGACGCTGTGCCTACATGCGACTGCCCCATGTAATCAAGATGGATCTCGGCGGTCACAGTGCGGGATGGGCCGTATTCCAGAGAAATCCGGCTCAGCACGGGCCTGGACGCGGCGCATTGCGCCATGTCGTCCTCGGCAGCGCTCACCTGCGCTATGCTTACCTTCCGGTAGTCGACCCGCTCACCCACATCCAGCAGGTAAATGGTCTCGATATCCTTTTTCATCCGCTTGATCTCGTCCTGATCGAGATGCCCGGAAACCATCACGTGGATCTCGTCGCCATCTGCTCCCTGCACGATTCTGGCCCGGGCCACCCCGGGCAGCTGGCACAAGTGCTCCTCGGCTCGAGAAAGCTTGGCTTCACGCTCACCGCCCATCACCACACCTCCAATCATCCACGCTAGGCGCAGCGAAGCATTCCGAAAGACAATTCTACTCACCGCCGCGAATCCCTTCAAATATGTCGAATGTGTAAGGTATAATTGATGTTACTTATAGCGCAATCGGAGAGATGCCGGACATGTCAGGAAACTCAGGCTCAAGAAGTATATCGGTGGCTGCCCTGGTTTTCACAACTACTATGTGGGGCCTGTCTTTCATCAGCACCAAGGTGCTGCTTCGGCGCCTGGCCCCCATTCAAATCGCGTTTCTTCGCCACGCAATAGCGTTAGTCGCAACGTGGATCGCGGTGGCGGTCGCACGGCCCGATATCAGGGTCTCGTTGCGTCACTTGCCCACGATGCTGACTGCAGCCATCGTGGGAATACCCATTTACTACTACTTCGAAAACACAGGACTGCTGTATCTGTCGGCGGCAACCGCTTCCATGATTACTGCATCCACTCCGGCCATGACTGCAGCAATAGAGAGCATATTCTACCGCAAACGTCTTCCCGCCGCCGGGTGGGCCGGGATACTCGTATCGGCAGTAGGCGTGGCGCTAGTGGTTCAGTCCGGCGCCGCGCAGGCCGCCGTCGAAGGCGCTGCAGGCAGAAACCACTTCCTGCTCGGGGCGGCAATGCTCTTGACATCGGCATTTGCGTGGTCGCTGTACACCATCTTCAACAGGCCGAACGTTGCATCTTACGGCGCCCTGACCACAAACGCGTACCAAATAACATTCGCGACTATAGTCCTGTACGTTGCCTCACTGCGGAGCGGCATTCCGTGGGGCGAAGTTTCCTCCAGTCCTGACATCCTGGTCAACTTGGGGTATCTGGGCATCTTCTGCTCGGCTGTTGGGTACTTGCTGTACCTGTATGCGCTGCGGTCATTGGGGCCCACGGTGGTGTCGGCATTCATCAACCTGGTGCCTGTGTTCGGGGTGGCAGGAAGCGCGCTCATCCTTGGTGAGCGAGTGACATTCGCCCAGCTCTTAGGGGGAGTCATAGTCGTACTGGGAATATTCGCAGTTGAAAGAATGCAAGGAGACTCATGATGAAGAGATACGCATTGCTCGCATGCGACATAGACGGTACGCTGCTCAGAAGCGACGGCACTGCAAGCCCCCGCACCCTGCAGGCACTGCGCTTTGCCGAGACATGCGGAGCCAGGGTGGTCATAGCCACCGGGAGAAGGATCGCATCGACCACTCCTATCGCACGCCGGCTGGGCATACACTCCCCGTGTATCGCTCATTGTGGCGCGGTGGTCTATGATCCGGCGGACGAATCAATCCTAATGGCCAAACAGATACCGAGGCAAATCGCGCTTCGGGCATGCCGGCTTGCCGGTAATGTCGGCGCAGATGTCGCTGTGCACGAGTCCGTGCACTCGGGCAGATCCATATTCGTCACCACGCCAAGGGAGCTTGAGGACGCAGCAGAGCATTGGCCGTACATGATGCCCTACTACCGACTCGCAGGCGACTTCGAGCAAGCATGCCGCGCCGACCCGGTTCAGCTGTGCGTCATGGCTGACGCTCAGGCCATTCAGAGTCTGACACGGCAATTGGCGCACGACATGCCGGAGGAATTGTTCATCGTGGATTATGGACTAGTCGAAAACGGCAAACACATGGTGGACATATTTGCCTACGGAGTTGATAAAGCTCTTGGATTGGACTTCGTCGCCGACCTGTGCGGTATCGCCCAATCAGAGACCGCCGCCTTTGGGGACTCGGTTAACGATGTTGAGTTGATATGCTATGCAGGACTCGGGGTCGCCATGGGGAATGCGCCCCACGATATCCGCCGCATAGCGGACACAGTGGCCCCGTCAAATGACGACGATGGGGTTGCTGTCGTAATAGAAGAGCTGGCAGCCTCCGGGTTACTCGGGCACGGCGCCGAGCCCGGCAGCGCGAAGCGCGCTAGTTCGCAACGGCATTGACGGGTTCATACATGTCTTCCGAGACTAGCCTGCGCTGACGCCCCCCTTCAGGCGCCTCCGTTTCGGCCCACACCCTCACCCGGTACCCGGGCGCGCCGACGCTGGCTATGGCGCCGGCCCCCGGCAAGGGCGGAGACTTGGCTCTGCCGGTGGGATCAGGGGGCGCGGCGGGCCTTGGGGCAATCACCTCGACAACCTCGGTGTACAGCCGCACATCCGGCGCAACCTCCTCGCCCTCAAGCCATACACACACACTGTCCGCTCCGACCCCGGCGCGCACAGTCACGGGAGTCGCCAACACATTCACCCAACGAAGATCGGCTGCCCCATAGGACACGGTGGCATCCAGCCCGGCGGGAAGATAAGGCACAGGCCGCGAGTGCGCCCGTCGCTCGGCGATCTCCATACCTGCAAGGAGCGCCGCGTTGTACAGAGTTGACGACAGCTGGCATATGCCGCCTGCGATGCCGGGCTCGCTCCGGCCGTCCACGATAACTCGAGCCGGACCGTAGCCCAGTTCGCTGCTGCGTTCGCCTACGACGTCATTGAACGAGAACTCCTGCCCGGGCTGAACCACAGCCCCATCCAGCTTCTCTGCTGCGATTGATATGTTGCTGTTGCGGCCTCGCTGGTCCGGATCCAGCCGAGTCGTGCAACGCCCGATAACGTACGGACCGCTCCCGACGGGTGAGGCCTCATCCGCGCCCGGCAGAGGCTGAAGCGCAGGCGCAGGAGCGCTCTGCCCGTGAGGGCCGAGGCCAAGCATGAGCCCCAGTCCAGCCGTGACGGCAACCGCAATCGCCGCCACGGCTATCACGACTATGCTGCGCGAGCGTCGCCCATCAGCCACCTGCACCCACCTCTCAGAGCATGACCGTAGCTACTTCGAGCCTGTTACCCGTATCGTTGAGCTGTTCCCGCGGGCACGCAGACCGGGGTAGTACATGGACCATGCCTCGGTGGGCATGACCCTATACGACCCAGGTCTTTCCGGAACCAGAACATACTCAAACGTCTGAGTCTTTCCCGCCGGAATGCGAGTGGCGAATACTACCATCTTGCTGTCGCGCGCCTCGCTCCTGTCGTACCAGTAGTACCAAGAGTAGGCATCGCAAGGCTCCTCGGATATCTCGAACCCCGACGGAACCGGGTCTTCAAAGGCCATGTACTCCAGGTCGGTCAGTGCTTGCACGCTCACATGCACTAGCACTTCCTCCCGCACGCCGACCTCGCCGTCGATGGGGGTCACGGAGTATTTCTGCCCCTTGGGGGCCGGAGTGTTCCTATCGATCCGGAAGTACTCACGCGTTATCATGGCGCAGTCTCCGCCTGCTTCTATGTGGTCCCGCGGAACGTACCAATCGGCCTTCGCTGAGTAGAGAAGCGCACCACTCTCGGCTCTCAATGAGATCTGGTTACGACCCGGCACAATGAGGTTTGGATCAATCGCGATCGAAGTCGAAGTCGACGCCGACGCCGCCTCCGATGCAGAGCCGCCTGCGGCGCCGCCTAGGGTCAGGCTGGCCGTCTCCTTGCCGTTCACGCTGACCACGACCTTACGCTCTGCGGAAACGTCATCGCCTGCCTGAATCATGTACTCAACTAGGGCGAGCACTGCCGCCGCGGATTCGCGGGTGGAACGCCATTGCGACCCGGTTCGCGCGGAGGCTAGATGGCGGGCGGCTTCCGGCACTAGCGAGCTGGTGGGGTCTACCCCGAGCAGCGCCATCATCGCCCATGCCGTGCTTTCCGCAGTCTCATTTCGCCACCAGTGAGCGGTATCCTGAGTCTGCCAGTAGGCCTGGCCCGAATGGCGCGTGGCCTTGGCGCTCAGCAGCTGCGCCCCGGCACTTGCTATGCTGTCCTCACCCACGCGAGATGCAGCTAGGGTGATGTATGCGGTAGTGAGTGGGTCAGCCACTGAGCCGAGCGCCTGTGATTGCCTGCCGAACCGGATGAACTCACTCAGCGATGCGCCCTCCAGTCGGCCATGCTCCGCCAGAACGAACGAGGCAAACGCGTATTCTCTGGCGCCGACCTTTTTGGCGCGCGGGAGCGATTCGGCCAGATAGTCGAGAGCCCTGTCGATCGCCTGCGCGCTAACGTCAAACCCCGCTTCCTTTGCCTTTCCCAGCCCCAAGAGGACGTACGAGGTCATCCAGACATCGCTCTGATCGAATTCCCACCACCCGAATCCGCCGTCATGATGCTGGTACTTGTAGAGCCTAGCAAGACCCGAATCGACCATCCGGGCAAGCTCAGCCCGGCTGCGCGGCAAAGCCACGCCGAGATGCGTGAACGCACGGTGGGCAACGATGTCCGGCATGAAGGCGCTCATCGTCTGCTCCACACATCCGTAAGGGTAATTCACAAGGAACTCCAAGGCCTGCTGGACCACGCCGGCGTAGCCCGGCGATACCTCCAGTTGCACGCGGGTAGCGCCACGAAGCGCGTCCTCAGGCAACTCGAATTCGAGCAGCGTGCCAGATGTGTCGGCAAGGCGCAGCTCGCCCGTCCATACCCGCTGGTTCTCTTCACCGAACGGCAGCACAGGCACTGTCATCTCCACCGCGTCCTTGAGGAACCAGGACCTCGTAGCCAGTGACAGCTTCACATTACCCACCATACGTGGCTCGATCTCCCACTCCACTGAGGCTTGACCGTGGGCCGGGACTGTGACGTATTGCTTCGCACGCCCAGCTACATCGGCGCCGTCGGCCCGGAGCGTCACCGACACCCTTCGCGCTCCGTTGGTGTCATTGTGAACCACACCTGCCACCATCGCCCTATCGCCCAGGGTGTAGTGCCTGGGAAGCCCGAGCCTCGCCGAAAGAGGCATGGTGACGACTACCTTTTGCTGCGCCTGCCCGACCATGGTTGAACGCGCATGCGCTCTCACTGTGGCTCTCCACGTGGTAAGCGAGTCCGGCATGGTAACACGCAGAACTGCGTGACCATTGATGTCAGTCACTACTGACGGAAACCACGCGGCAGTGTCGGGGAAGTACTTTCGGGCACTCTCATCCCCGCCCTCCTTGTCGGCGCCGCCGTAGTAGGTCACAGGAAACGAGTTCTCGGTGCTGACTGCCCTCTCGCGGCGTCCATGGAAGAAGTTACCGATGCCGGACGTGGTGTCAGGCCGAACAGCGTATATCGACTCGTCCACCAGGCCAAAGGATATCTCGGCCTGCACCGCGTCGCCCTGAGCGTTCTTGGTCTTAACAAGATACGTTGCCACCTCGCCGGGGCGATACGAAGCCTTGTTGGGCTGTATCTCCACGATGAGGGATGTCTCGGGCGCCGCAACCGAAATCTCCCGCGAAGCGGTCTGCATCACTCGGGACGCAACTGCCGTGGCAGTCACGTATGTGTTAGGCGCGTAATCCTCCACGATAGGCAGTTCCACCGTGGCTGATCCATTCTCCAGTTGCACTACACGCACATGCCGGATATCGCGATCCTCCACAGTGAGCAGCACTGAGGACACATCAACAGGCGCAGTGATGAGGACCTTAGCGACCTCCCCCAGCTTGTAGCTGGACTTATCACATACTATCGCGACATCGCTGCGCCACACAGCCGCAAGACGCCCGGCCGCGCCCGATACCCAGATATGGGTCTCGGCTACTATGCTATTGCCCCGCTCGTCCACAGCCTTCGCCGCGATCACATAATCGCCCGCCTCGGCCGCCGGGAGCTCCACCGCGACCTCGCCGGAAGGCGAAGTCTCCACCGCGAGCGTAGCCACCGGCGTGTCGGCATATCCTGTCTTGTCGTAAGTCCTTCTCATCATCACGAGTTCGAGTTTCCGGGCCACAGCAGAGCCGTCCAGCCCCACGGTCTTGACGCGCACCTGGAAGCGGTCTCCCGGGCCTACAAGGTACGTGGATGTCGATACACGCATGTCGAAGGAGCCCATGGCCACCAGGGCCGAGCCCTTACCCGAAGCCTGCTTGTTGGTGGCGTCAATCACGTCCACAGCCAGAATGTACTTGTAGTTGCGTCCATCGGCGCGGGGCGCCTCAAAGGAGACCAGAGCCCGACCTTGAGCGTCAGTGCTCGCCTCGCCCGACATGACGAAATCTTCATAATAGTCGCCGTAATAGTCGTAGTCGCCATAGTCACCATCGGCGCCCGACTGCGCCGCTCCGATTGATCCCACGCGCTGCCGGTAAACCCTGTACTCGACCCTGGCGTTCGCCACCGGAGCTCCGAAGTAGTAACTGGCTTCGCACGTGGCCTGCAGCGTGTCGCCGGCGATGTACCTATCGCGGTCGAACTTGACGTCCACCGACCACTCGGGCTTGCGGTATTCTGCCACACTGAAGCTCGACCAGTGCTGTTCGCCGCCGATGGTCGCGACTATGGAGTAGGCGCCAAGAGGCGGCTCGCTGCCCAGGGTGAATTCGCCGTAGAAAGAGCCCCAGTCGTTGGTGACGAGTTCCTGCTTTGACAGAAGGTTATCGCGCGGATCGCGAATCTCGACCTTCACAGCCTGCCCGGCGGGAATGGTGTAGCCCGGATCGCCTATGGTTCTGGCTATACCCTTGAAGTAGACGGTGTTGTCGGGTCGATAGATAGGACGGTCAGTGTAGACGTAGACCTTCTGACGTCGCGCGTCGAACCAGAACGATGAGTAAAGCACTGCAAACTCATCGCCCCGCCCGCCTGTGACCATGGCCGACGCAGCAGGCTGCGACAGCGGCATCGAGAAAAGGCCCGAGTCGTCCGTCGCGCCGGTCGCCGTCCGGGTCGCGGCAGTTGCTGAGGCAAGCTGGTCATCGCCGCTTTCGCCCTGCCCCATCAGTTCGACCCGCACAGGCACGCCCGAGGCGGGTTCGCCAGTCTTGAGGTCAACTGCGTATACAAGCAGGCGCCCCGCGGATTGCTTAGATATCAGACCAATCCCGCTGACGGTAAACCACACGGTATCCTGCTGCTTAAGCTGCTTGGACCGGGTCACGGCTACGTACGCCCCCGGCGGCAGTGGATCCAGCTTGACTGACGCTTCCAGATTGCCTCCGGGGTTGGGGATCCTCACTTTCACTGTGCGCACAAGCGACCTCCCGGGAAGACGAGCGGGGTTCAGGCTCCACATGGCGTCCGGGCCGGATTCAGAGAAATGACGTACACCGTCAAATCGGTATATGTCCAGATAGAGTTGACTGACTCCTCTTCCTCTCACTCCCAGCTCAGCCTGTTCGCCCGGCAGGTAGGTCCGAGCCGTTGCGAATAGCCACACGTAGGCTTGCCGGGCGCCCATGGCAGGCGCCGCCGCAAGTAGGCATGCTGCTATCAGCAGAACGCCTGCGAGGCATGGAACGAAGATCTGCGCCAGGCGATTGTGTGTGCCCACGCCAAATACCTCCTACTGCCCGAGGCCGCCGTGCAAGTTGAGCGAACCTCCGAACTTGACCGTCTGGAACCTGTACATCTCATACGGCATACGAGCGTCTATACCTGCCTCCGAAAGGGCCCAGCTCACCTGTTTTGCATAAGTGAGCGCCTCCCCTGGAAGTATCACGCCCGATTTTGCCCCCGCGCGCACGAACACTCCGTAGGACCTGGGATCCCAAGGCGCTCCCGGCGACACCCTCTCCAGGCAGCCCACTACTGATACCGCATAGCTGCATCCAGCCAGTTCCCACGGTTCTACCGGCGGCCGCCTGAGATCTCGCGCAGCCGCGGCTGCGGCGAAGTGAGATATCTCCTGAGTCAAACTGGGAAAATGCGCCCATATGGATCCGACGCAGGCGCGCACAGCATTGTTCCTGATGATCGTGACGAAAACCCCGGCAGAACGCCGATAGAGGATGCCGGACACGGAGTCCGGGGCGCCTGACGCGCTGATTACTTCCCGGGCTGCCGGCAGGGGGTCGCCCCTGACCGAAGCCTCGGCGAAGCGCCGGGCAAGGGCCAGAATAACACGCTCCATGTGTTCGCGGTCGGCGCTGCGCAGTTCGGCCAGAACATCGCCGTAGACGTCGACCGCGGCGGTGCGGCTCGAAGCATCATGAACAGGCGCACTCGACTGACCTTGAGCCTGGCCATGGCCCTTTTCAGCCCCGGATCGCGATATGGACACGCTCACCTGCTCACGCGCGCGCGCAATGAGAATGATCCCCACCGCAATCACGACGACCAAGAGAATGGTCGCCACCGACCTGCTGTTACGCAATGATGATCCAGCTCCCGATCCCTGTTATCATGTTTCTACATTCTACAAGGCTATCGGGGAATCCTACACAGCGATGAGGACCATCTCGAGGCGGTTACTCCATGCACTCCCCATTTGGCCCATGCATTACTATGGCTGTGTCCTCACATCCATTAGGCCCCTGCCGGGGCAGCGGATGGCCCTCCGGGTCGTCCACATGCACGCTCTCAGGGTCAACGTGAACCAGCACACCGCGAACACTGGGGCACCCCGATCTTACTGCGCTTTCCACCTGCATCGCTATCTCGTGGCCCATCACTACCGAAATAGAAGGGTCCACTCCTATGCGCAGATCTACATAGGAATCGCCTCCGTACTTGCGTGCCACAACTGAGTGAACATCGCACACTCCTTCGACGCCGGCTGCCGCCGTCCGCACCAGGCTGATAGTCGCGGGATCAGTCTGCGCATCCATGAGCTCATCGGATGAAGCCCGGATTATCCTGAGCCCCATCCAGATGATCATCACGGCCACTACGAACCCTGCGATCGGATCCAGTATGGGCAGACCAAGCCTCCCTCCGAGTATCCCGGCGAACGTGCCCACGGACGAAAGGGCGTCTGACCTGTGGTGGAAGGCCTCGGCCATGAGAGCGCTGCTCCTGATCCGGCTGGCGGTAGCCGCAGCGACCTGGTACATGGTCTCCTTGATTACAATGGACGCTACTGCCGCTATCAGTGCGATCAGCCCAGGCCGTACGAAATCACGGGCGATTACCCTTCGCGCGGCCTCCACTGCTATGCCCGAACCGGCGACGATCAGGATCGCGCCTACCAGCTTGGCTGCCACCGGTTCAGCCTTTCCATGACCGTATGGATGGTCCTCATCCGCCGGGCGCTTCGATATTCTGAAGCTTATGATGACTCCGAACGTAGCCAGCATATCCGACGCCGAATGGGCGGCGTCGGCCACCATGGCGGAGCTCTTGCCGATGATGCCCGCGACCAGTTTGAAAGCGACCAGCGCAAGGTTGGCCGCCATGCCGCGCCACGATACTGACTCGCCCGCTTTGAACCTGTCGTCACGGGTGTCCTCGCCAGACATGTATGCATCCTCCCCCAAAATCCTGTTTGTGAAATGGCGAAACGGCGCCCGCGGGACCTGTGGATGGATCGCAGTCCCGCGAGCGCCGCATGTATCGGACACCCGCTGCCCCTTTGGGCCCGATGCCTCACCAGCTGAGGTGCAGGCACCTGCTCTGAGCAGATCTCATCATGCACGATGGGAGTGCTCGGTACCGGGGGTACGTTCATCATGTATGCTAACCTATCGTATCCGAAGCGTCAAGGACGTCACTTGCCTCGACATGCATTGAGTCAGGCGATTGACCGGGATGGCTGTGTGGTGCAGCTCGACCACCTCATCGGGGATCTGATGCTCCGGAAGGAGGGCGAGCAGTCTACAAATGGCGCTTTCGACGCGGGTGCGATTTGGCAACTACTCTGCCTAACCACGGCAGCAATCTGGAGGTAATACTCAACATGCGAAGAATACCCCACACGGCGTCGTTTATCATCGTATGACGGAGGTGCTCTCTTGAAGGCAATCCAACTACGTGTCGTGGTGATCGCCGCCATCGCGGTCTGCACCATCCTGATATCTGCCGTCCCCGCCTCTTCGTCGCCTCCCCGGGCTCTCGGGTCAGATGCACAACCACGGCCGTATCTGGTCTTCCACCTTGATGCCATCTCTTCAGAGGCTTTCTTCGAGATGCTCGACGACGGGCTGCTGCCCAATATCTCGGCGCTGTTCTCACACGGCGTTATCATACCGCGCGCCGTATCGCCGTTCGTACCGGGAACAGAGATGGTGTACCCACGCATGAAGCGCGGCACGCCGGTGAACTCCGACGATCCCGTGGGATGGCAGACCATAGACCGCTCTACCGGAGAATACCGGACCTACTTCGAGAATGTGCTGGGGCTCTGGCGATGGTTGCCTCAGTACACACTCCCAGAGGCGATAGTAGGCATCGTGTTTGAGCCGGTACCCGCGCTCTCGATCGCAAACATCCCCCGCATGTTTCGGGATTTCAGTATCGTTGAGTTCTTCTGGTTCGCAACCGACGCCGTCGGGCATATCAAGGGAGTCGAGGCGCAGAAGCTCAGCGTCGCCCGGTTTGACGCAATGCTCCACCCTGTAGTGAGTTATGTCCGGCAAGCACCCGGCAGTGTGAACCTGGTTCTCTACTGCGATCATGGCATGAGCATGATCGAGGAGCTTGTTGATACCGAGGGCGCGATGGCGGAAGTAGCAGGCGACCGAGCTGTGCTCTGCTCCTACCCTAACCTCTATCTGACCGATGCGACATGCGCTCCGGAAATCGCGCAAGCCCTGGCTGCCCGGAATGAAGCGGACTTTGCATTCTGGCGCGAAGGCGATGCGCGCATAATCGGCCTACACGATCGCGGCGCTGTCCTGTTCGACTACGACGAAGAGCGTATCTCATACACCCATGAAGGCGAGGATCCGTTCGGCTATTATGATCTGGGATACCGAGGAGAACCCCTGACGGATTCCGAGTGGCTCAACCTGACTTGTCGGTTGTCGTGGCCTGCAGCGCCAGTCCAGATCACTCGATACGTGCAGGCCGAACAGAGCGGCGATGTGGTGGTCATCGCCAATTCTCCCAAGGGGATGCCGACTCCAGGCAGGTATGTGGCACTGCACAAGGGCATAACCGCAGTGGACTGCACCGTGCCGGTGCTGATGGCTGGCCCTGACATCATCCTCAACCCAGTCCCCGAGAGCATATGGCTACACACCCTCTACAGTGAAGTCCTGCGAATCGACCCTCTGGCGGCCCGACGCGCCATACGCGAACCCAACAGCTTGACGCTGTCGCCCTTTGAGGCCCGCCTCACCCTCTCCCCCGCGCCCAGCCTCCTCCTCCATGCCGAGCTAAGCAGCGGCAATCCCGTCTTTCTTTGCGAAACCAGTCCGTTCCGTTCCTTCAATGTCCGCGTCTGGATCGGAGCAGGCATCGCAAGTCACGGCACCCCCCCGACGATTGCCACATACCCAGTGCTCTCCACTCGGCTGGAACTCTTCATGGACCGTGTGGTAGTAGATTGGCGCACTCTTCGATCAAGCAGCACGGAAGAGCGATGCCTGTCCGCAAGATACGAAGCCGAAGGCGGATTCACAGTACGCTGGTCTTTTCCGAACCAGATTGGGCTAGGGCTAACCTGGTAGGATCGCCCGGGCCTACATGTCAACATCCACCGGCCTTCCTGCTCGTTCCATGGTGTGATCACGGCCGCAATTCGACAGCCAGACGCCGCCAATCCAAGCTCGCCAACTACGAATACCGTTCTGCCTAAATAGGCAGATTACTGAGAGCACGGCACATAAGCCTGTATTCCCAATATAGCTTTCTTATATCGCTCTTATCAAGTAGCTTGACATGCATGGGGCACCTCCCCTATAATGGCCATAGGAACCCATTTAACCCGAGGTGACTAGAGTTGAGGCTACACGGTCCCGATGAACCAGTGTACACAATTGGCGTGGCTGCTCGTCTGCTCGGAGTGAATCCTCAGACGCTCAGGGTAATGGAACGCGAAGGACTGCTCTCCCCTGCGCGAACTGACGCGAACATCAGGCTTTACTCCGAAAACGACCTGCTGCTGCTGCAGCGCATCTGCTTTCTGGTTCGGGAAGAGGGCGTCAACCTTGCGGGGGTAAAGCTCATCCTCGAGATGGAAACAGGTGGAGGGCATACCACAGTCAGGTTCACCGAGGTAGTTCGCCGACAGCAGGTCGGGCGGCGCCGGAATGATCCTGACGACGACGGCGACCACTCCTGAATCGGGTTTCCAGTTCATCCACCCAGCACAAGCTGGTCAACGGAAGGAGAGAGTTCTGTATGGGCAAAGTTGTTGGCATCGACCTCGGCACTACCAACTCAGTTATTGCAGTCATGGAAGCCGGCAACCCGGAGGTCATAGTCAACGCGGAAGGTTCCAGGCTCACCCCGTCAGTCGTGGGTTTCACGAAGTCGGGCGAGCGCCTGGTAGGGCAACTCGCACGGCGGCAGGCCGTGCTCAACCCCGAAAACACAGTATACTCCATTAAGCGATTCATGGGTCGCCGGTATGACGAGGTCGAATCGGAGCGCGGGCGGGTCCCCTACAGGGTCAAGTCCGGCGACAACTACGGCGTGAAGATGGACGTTCCGGCGACTGGACGCGATTACTCGCCGGAGGAGATCTCAGCCATGGTGCTTCAGAAGATGAAGGCGGATGCTGAGAAGTTCCTGGGCGAGACTATCACGAAGGCCGTAATAACCGTGCCTGCATACTTCAACGACTCCCAGAGGCAGGCCACGAAGGACGCCGGGCGCATCGCCGGGCTTGAAGTGCTCCGGATCATAAACGAGCCGACTGCTGCCGCCCTGGCCTATGGGCTTGACAAGAAGAGCAATGAAACGATTCTCGTGTGGGACCTGGGCGGAGGCACGTTTGACGTGTCTGTCCTGGAAGTGGGCGAAGGCGTGTTCGAGGTGAAGTCCACCGCAGGCGACACACACCTGGGCGGCGATGATTATGACCAGCGAATCGTGGAGCACATCGCCGACCAGTTCATGCGCGACCAGGGCATCGACCTGAGGCGTGATCGCCAGGCGCTGCAGCGGCTGATTGAAGCTGCCGAAAAGGCCAAGATCGAGCTGTCGTCGGTGTTTGAAACCAATATCAGCCTGCCGTTCATCACGGCAGACCAGTCTGGACCGAAGCACCTGGAGATGAAGATAACCCGGGCCAAGTTCGAGGAGCTAACGGACGATCTCACTCAGAGATGCACTGTGCCCTTCAAGCAGGCCATAAACGACGCCAAACTCTCCTTGGGCCAGATAGACGAGATCATACTGGTAGGCGGCGCCACGCGCATGCCCGTTATCCAGGAGCTGGTCAAGAAGCTCACAGGCAAGGAACCGCACCGCGGCGTGAACCCGGATGAGGTTGTAGCTGTGGGCGCAGCGATCCAGGCGGGCGTTCTGGCAGGCGAGGTCAAGGACGTAGTGCTCCTCGATGTGACGCCCCTGTCGCTTGGCATTGAAACCCTGGGCGGAGTATCGACGAAGTTGATCGAGAGGAACACAACCATCCCGACTCGCAAGAGCCAGATCTTCACCACCGCTGAAGACGGCCAGGGCTCAGTGGAGATCCACGTGCTCCAGGGCGAGCGCGATTTCGCGCGCGACAACAGGACGCTCGGGCGGTTCATGCTGCAGGGCATCCCGCCGGCGCCCCGTGGAGTCCCGCAGATCGAGGTGTCGTTCGACATCGACGCCAACGGCATAGTCAATGTCGCGGCCAAGGACCTGGGAACAGGCAAGGAGCAGAGAATCACCATCACTGCCTCCACACAGCTTTCCAAGGATGAAGTCGACAAGCTGGTCCGCGAGGCTGAGCGGTCGTCGGATGAAGACAAGAAACGCCGCGAAGAGGTCGAGCTGAAGAACACCGCCGACTCCATGGTGTATTCGACTGAGAAGACCCTCCGCGAGATGGGAGACAAGATACCGGCCGACACCAAGTCCAAGATCGAATCCGAGCTTGAGCGGCTGAAGAAGGCCATCGCCGACAACGACATCGAGTCCATTAAGCGTTTCATGGAAGACGTAAGGCAGGCATCGTACAAGATGTCGGAAGAGCTGTACAAACAGGCGCAGGCCGGCGGGGCAGCTGGCGCCGCCGGAGCTGGGCAACAGCCGGGCGGCGAAGGCGGGCCGAACGCTGGCCGGGCCGGTGAGCACAGCGCAGACGACGATGTAATCGATGCTGACTTCAGGCCGATGGACGATAAGTAAAGGAGGTATGTATAGGTGACACTCATGAATTGGGATCCTTGGCGTGACATCGCCGACATGAGGACCACATTCAGCAGGCTGTTCGGTGAGACTACACCCGGGACTGCGATGGCGGGCCATACTGTGTCGGGCAGCTGGATGATGCCTGTAGATATCGCCGAGACTGCTGACGGATTCGTGGTCAAGGCCGAGCTACCTGGGATGAAGCCGGAGGACATCGAGATTACCGTGGCCGACAACCAGGTGACTCTGAAGGGGCAGCGCACCGAGGCGCGCGAGGACAAGGGCGTAAACTACATCCGCTCGGAAAGAAGGCTCGGCTCCTTCTACCGGAGTTTTGCGCTATCGGCGCCGGTGGATGATGCTCGCGTAACCGCCAACTACAAGGACGGTGTCCTTGAGGTGCACCTGCCCAAATCGGAAGCGGTCAAGCCCAGGCAGATCCGCGTCCAGTCGGAGTAACGCAGCCCTTGCGATGATCTGCAGTGACCGGCGGTCGGGAAGGACCAGTAGCCTTCCCGGCCGCCCCCACTGGACGCGCTCGCAGTACACGATACATGACATGATCGGTGGTGCAACTAACCCATGATGCCAAAATCGCACAACGGATGCGCCGAGGATGAGCGCAAACAACAGCAGGAGCCAGCCGGCCAGCTCGAAGCGAGCCTTGCGGAAGCCAAGGCGATGGCCGCCGAGAACTGGGATCTTTACCTGCGTGCACGCGCAGACCTTGAGAACTACCAGCGCCGCGTGGCACGAGACCTTACGTTCAACATCCGGTGCGGCAAACGCGATCTAATCCTCAGGATCCTGGGAGTCATCGACGACATGGAGCGGGCACTGGCAGCCGATGCAGACTATGATTCGCTCCATAGCGGCGTCGACATGATAATGCGCAAGCTCCTCGACGTGTTAGCCGCCGAAGGAGTCAAGCCCATCGAGGCTGTGGGCCAGCCGTTCGACCCACGGTTCCACGATGCTGTTGCTGCCTGTGAAGATCCCGCGGTTGAAACCGAAACCGTAGTGGAAGACCTGAGGCGAGGCTACACTTATGAAGATGACTGCTTGAGGCCGACCATGGCCCGCGTGGCTAAGCCGTGCTGAGGCAGCCGGCACGTGCCGCCAATCCTTGCGGGATAATCTGATGGTGCGCGCCCTGGAGACAGACAATGGAATTCAGAGACTACTACAAGACGCTGGGCGTATCCAAGAGCGCCGGCGACAAAGAGATAAAGTCCGCTTACCGACGCCTGGCGCGGAAGTACCACCCCGACGTCAACCCCGGCGACAAGTCTGCCGAGGAGCGCTTCAAGGACGTCGCCGAGGCATATGAAGTGCTGTCCGACCCCGACAAACGTAGAAGGTACGACCAGCTCGGCGCGGATTGGGAGCATTACTCCAAAGCCGGCGCTGGGCCGGGCGCCGGCGCCGGGTGGCCTCCGGGCGGGTTCAGGCGCGCTCAGCCAGGGTACAAGCGAACCACGTTCACATTCGGTAATCTATCGGACGCCGACTTCAGCGACTTCTTCAAGCAGTTCTTCGGCGGGTTCGACATCGACGGCGGCCTCTTCGGGCAGGGTGTCCGAGCCTCTGAGTTCGCTGAGCGCCGGCCGGAGCGGCGCAATGTGGAACACGAAATCGAAATCACCCTTGAGGAAGCCTACCGTGGCAGCGAGCGTTCACTCGAACTACTAGATCCGGATGGGTCTAGGCGGAGGATCGCGGTCACGATCCCGGCCGGCATCCGGAACGGAAGCAAATTGCGAGTGGCAGGCGAAGGCACGGGCAGGACCGGAGCACGAGGCGATCTCTACCTGAAGGTGAGCATCCGCCCTCACCCTCGTTTCGAATTGCGCGGCAATGACCTACGCACTGTCGTAGATGTTCCAGCAGCCGTCGCGGCTCTGGGCGGCGAGGTCGCGGCGCCCACACTGGACGGCGCGAATGTGTCGCTCACGATACCTCCTGAAACCCAAAGCGGTCGAGTGTTGAGGCTTCGCGGCCTGGGCATGCCGTCCGTGCGTGGAGGGGGTCGAGGCGATCTGCTCGTTCAGGTAAGCCTGACAATACCGAAAAGCTTGACCGACCGCGAGCGGGAGCTCTTCCGGGAGCTTGCCAGCCTGCGCGGCGACAAGGTGCACATCGATTCGGGCGGCGACACAGGCACCACGCCGGGCGCAGGCACAATCACAGGCAAGACCAGATAACAAGGAGGGTCGGCTACATGAGGCTAGACAAACTCACAGTCAAATCGCAGGAGGCAATAGCGCGCGCACAGAGCATCGCGCGCGAGCGCCAGCATCAGGGCATAGGGCCCGCTCACATGCTCGCAGCACTACTTGAGCAGAAGGAAGGCGTGGTAGCCCCCGTCCTTGAGAAGCTGGGCGTGGCGCCAGAGGCAGTGGCGCGCGAAGTTGCGGCAGGCCTCGACAAGACCCCAAAGGTCTACGGGCAGGAGCCGGGTCAGTATCTCACCACACCTGCAGCGAACGTGCTTGAGGATGCCTCATCCGAGGCTGAGCGGCTCAAGGACGAGTATGTGAGCACTGAGCACATCCTTCTTGCCCTAGCCGGCAGCGAGGACGATACCGGCAAGCTGCTGCGGTCGATGGGCATCAAGAGAGACGATATATATAAAGCTCTGGTGGACGTGCGCGGCACTCAGCGCGTGACCGATCAGAACCCGGAGGAAAAGTACCAGGCGCTCGAGCGCTATAGCCGCGACCTGACCGCCCTGGCCAAGCGTGGTTCGCTCGACCCGGTGATCGGCAGAGATGAGGAGATCCGTCGAGTTATCCAGGTGCTGTCGAGGCGCACCAAGAACAACCCAGTCCTCATAGGCGAACCGGGCGTAGGCAAAACCGCCATCGCCGAAGGGCTGGCCCAGCGGATCGTGGCAGGCGACGTGCCCGAAGGGCTGAAGAACAAGCGAGTGCTGGCTCTGGACCTCGGATCGCTCATCGCAGGGACGAAGTATAGAGGCGAGTTCGAGGACAGGCTGAAGGCCGTACTCAAGGAAATCGAGGAAGCCGCAGGCGAGGTCATCCTGTTCATCGACGAGCTACACACTCTGGTAGGCGCGGGCGCCGCCGAAGGCGCCATGGACGCCTCCAACATGCTCAAGCCTGCACTGGCCAGGGGCGAACTGAAAGCAGTGGGCGCAACAACCATCGACGAGTACAGGAAGCACATTGAGAAGGACGCCGCTTTGGAGCGCAGATTCCAGCCTGTCATGGTCAACGAGCCCACGGTGGAAGACACCATCGCCATCCTGCGCGGGCTCAAGGAGAAGTACGAAGTCCATCACGGAGTGCGCATAAAGGACTCCGCCCTGGTGGCTGCGGCGGTGTTGTCGCACCGCTACATCTCCGATCGGTTCCTGCCGGACAAGGCCATCGACCTGGTGGACGAGGCGGCATCGCGCCTGAGAATGGAGATCGACTCGCTTCCGGCTGAGATAGATGAAGTGGAGAGGCGCATCATGCAGCTCGATATAGAGCGGCATGCGCTTTCCAAGGAAGACGACGACGCATCCCGCGAAAGGCTCGCGAAGCTCGATTCCGAGCTTGCCGAGTTGCGCGAGAAGTCGGACGGCATGAAAGCTCACTGGCAGCGGGAGAAGGATACGATATCTCAGATCCGGGAGATCAAGCAGAAGATCGAAGAGGCCAAACATGAAGAGCAGAACGCCGAGCGCGCGGGCGACCTTGGGCGCGCGGCCGAGCTCAGGTATGGAGTGCAGCTCACGCTCTCCCGCGAGCTTGACGAGGCAAACGCCAAGATCGCCAAGCTGCAGACGGAGAAGCGCTTCCTCAAGGAAGAGGTCGAGGAAGAAGACATCGCGGAAATCGTGGCCAAGTGGACCGGCATTCCGGTGTCGCGGCTTGTGGAGGGCGAAACACAGAAACTGCTGCGCATGGAGGACCTCCTGCGCGAGCGCGTGATAGGTCAGGACGAGGCGGTGCGCGCGGTATCCAACGCCGTGCGGCGCGCGCGGTCGGGGCTGTCGGATCCGGCGAGGCCCATAGGGTCGTTCCTGTTCCTCGGTCCCACGGGCGTCGGCAAGACCGAACTTGCAAAGGCCTTGGCCCAGTTCCTGTTCGACGATGAACGCGCTATGATCCGGATCGACATGTCGGAGTATCAAGAGCGGCACACCGTAGCCCGTCTGATCGGGGCCCCTCCGGGATACGTGGGCTACGAAGAAGGCGGCCAACTTACCGAGGCCGTGAGGCGCAGGCCATATACGGTGATCCTGCTGGACGAGATCGAGAAAGCGCACCAGGAAGTGTTCAACGTGCTGCTGCAACTGCTCGACGACGGCAGGCTTACCGACGGACAAGGGCGAACAGTCGACTTCCGCAATACCGTGGTGATAATGACATCTAACCTGGGAAGCCAGTACATCACGGAGTACACGGGAGGCGACGGTCGAGACCACGAGCGTATGCGCGATACAGTCATGAACGCGCTCAAGCAGTCGTTCAGGCCGGAGTTCCTGAACAGAATAGACGAGATCTTGATCTTCAACCGTCTGGGCAGAGACGAGATATCCCGGATAGTCGAGATCCAGCTGGGACTGGTGCGCACGCGCCTGGCCGACAAGGGTTTCTCCATAGTATGGACCCCTGCCGTGCGCGACTACCTAGCTCGCGCCGGCTACGACCCGGTCTACGGCGCCAGGCCGCTCAAGCGGGCCATCCAGAAGGCACTCGAGAACGCCCTCGCCCTCGAGATACTCCAGGGCAGGTTCAAAGAAGGCGACGTGATACAGGTGAGCGTGGCCGAGGACGGCGAGTCACTGGAGTTCCAGTAAGTTGTATTGCGTATTTTGGGCTGGCATGGTATTGTTGTCTTACCAACTCGCGATCGAGGTGATCGGCGCATGAACTATGCGAAGGCTAGGCTATCCAGTAAGCGCCAAATCACGATTCCCGCTGACATCGTCAGAGAGCTGGGCCTTAAGTCAGGTCAGGATTTCATCGTTCGCTGCGACGGCGTAAGGATCATACTCACTCCCGAGCCGGAGTCATACACGTGCAGATTCGCCGGCGCGCTGCATGGGGTATACGGCGATGCTGCCGAGATACGCGACTATCTGAGGAAGGAGCGTACTTCGTGGGACGAGTAGACGATGCTGATCACCTGACTAGATTCAGAGAGCTCCTGTCAGGATCCAGCCAGGTTATTCTGGACACGAATGCACTGATCTACTTCCTTCAGGGAACGGCCCCCTACTTCGATCTCGTTGAAACGCTGTTTGACGAGGTCGAAGGGGGTCGTCTGGGGTGCGGCGTATCAGTCATATCCGAGCTTGAGCTGCTAGTCAAGCCTCTCAAAGACTCAAAGCTTGATGCTCTGGATGAGATCTCGCTCTTCCTGGACGGATTCCCCAACCTCCAGATATTCCCGGTTAGTCGCGAGGTGGCCGCAGAGGCAGCCCGCATTCGAGCTGTTACCGGGCTCGGAGTAGCCGACTCAATCATTGCTGCGACCGCGGTCGTCGAAGGGTCCGACTGCATAGTCGGCAACGACAGAGAATGCGCGAAACGGCTTACCGATACTCCCTATCTCCTACTCGATGACTTCGCGTAGGAGAACGCGCATGTCGTACAGTTCGCCCTGCAAACTGGGGCGCTCCCGCTACTCGCCATTGCCATAGAGGAGAGCGCGTCGCAGATCGATGCTCTTACCCGCCCGGTCTGACAAGAAGATCAGCGAATCGAGGTCGGGCGAGGAGTGCAAATGCTTGAGTAGCCCCACAGCTGCCACTCGTCCCAACCTGAACTGCAAGTCGATCTCGGTCGAGTCTATACGCTGTCTCCATGCCGCTTCCAGCCGGTCTAGCTTCATCCCTGCGGTCTCCTCAAGGGCCGTTATGACCATGCTGGGAATGCGCTCCCACGAGGCGACACGGCAATCTGGCATCCTTTCGCACATGCGGATAATCGCGTCGCGACCGTATTCGTCGCGGATGAAAGACACGAGCGACGCTGCTGCGCTGTAATTCACCCAGGCGCCGAATCGCCACGCCCGAGTGGCGTGGTTGACCCAATTCGCCAGGGCAACGAGGGACGGCAGTTCGCCCGCGGTCGACATAATCGCAGCCTGGGCATGGCTATTCCGTTCGAACAGGTCATCAGCGATCATGCAGGCGACTCCCTCGTCCACAAGCGAAGGAAGCGCTCCGAAGACCTCTTACAGGACGCAATGCGTGTACTCGTGTATCCAGGTGAACGCACAGACATCTACGTCGCTGGGGTTAGTCGGTATTGTCCGGAATGTCTCGTGGACCTCGTGGCGGTCTGATCCAGGTTTACATATGCAGGAACCCGGCGAACCGCCAAGCGCCGGCACTGCGTCCCCCCATAGGTGGCAGATTCGCGCTCTCAGGCTGTGGGCGAAAAACGCCTCTGCGAAGTCAAGGCACTTGTGCATAGATGACAGCATGTAGTCGAGCACGTCAGGGCGTACCGCGACATTTCTCGGAATGTACAACACAAAGCGGTCAGTTGATATCACGCTGACCTCCGATGTGCGCACGGGATATGCGCCAATCACCAAGAGCGCAGCAACGAGCGCTCCGAGCGCAAGCCGTAGGCGTACCTTGCGAAACACGTGGACATCCCTCCTCGCATTCTTGCGCCCACGCTGGGCAGGAGCCTTCACTTAGCGAAAAGCCCGCTTCTGACTGGCCTGTTGTGTTGAAGTCAGTCAGTCTGTTCAACCAGATACCTTCGCATGAACTTCAGTGTGCGCTCCAGCGCGCAGTCAGGGTGAACCCAGAAGTCGGGGAAGTAGCCCATCCCGTCCACATTGATGAAGCCGCCAGCAAACCTTAGCGCTGTAGGCACTGACATTGTCAACCCCGAATACGGCAGAGTGACTAGCCCGGGTGTCCCCGTCAAGCATAGTCCTTTCGTGTTGACACCTATGAGCACCACATTGTCCATCTGGAGAAGACACTGAACAAAGGATTCGCCTGCGGAAGCTGTATCTCGATCAATGAGGACAGCGATGAACGGATTACTGGCAGCGCGGACAGCTCTGGTCTGGCGAACCTCGCTCCAGCCGGGCGTTGCCGTACTACGCTGGAGCTCGCGCATTCTGGTGTAGTAAGCGCCTAGACTCGAACCCGGCTCCTCCTGAAGCAATCTTGCGTTAAGGGTCAGTCTGTTGGCCACATCGGTAAGCAATTCAACTCGAACCGACTGGGGCGTTGGATAGGTGAGGACAAAGCGCGATAGCCAAGAAGACACATAGTGCTCATTTCCGCCGCTATTGCCCCGAAGATCAATGACAATGGCTTCCTGCTCCCACAACCTCTCCGCGTCTGCAAGCATTCTATCGAGGAGTGGCTTGTTCCTCGGCGTTGGGGTGAAACTCCGGATAGCGACGATCGGAATCCCGTCCGCTTCATCCAGCTCATAAGCGGGGCCGCCTGGTCTGGATGCGACGGCAGCGCTGAGTGATGCGTTCTGCGACTCGCCGTCTGAAAACTCCATACTAAGGGTAGTGCCATCCAGATGCTCCGAGCTGACAACGCCGGGGACGTACTTGATGATGCCGTCCCTATCTATGGACGGTCGCATGTACGCGCTAGGATCGACTCCATCGACCGAGATCAACCTCCTGGAGTTGAGGGAATCAGTGATGTAGAAGCCATCTTGATCAAGATCGAACTCGTAAGAGTTGTCTGCCCAGTACTGATAGTCCTTGCACAGTATCAGGTTCTCGACGCCAAAGTGACCGTCTTGCACAAATCCGAGGCGCCTGCAGATCAGATGAAGATACTCAATAACGGGCACTGCTTGCCCATAGCGCAGCAAGTCCTGCAGCATCTCTTCCCGCGCTCTCGAGAAGGCCCCGTCGCCGCCGAAGTACTGGTACCCCGCGTATCCATACTTTATCAGGCTGAACAGAAGATCGATCTCTTCAGCAGCCTCTTCGACGCCGAGAAGATCCGGTCTAGTGTGCTCACCGGGCAACTTCACCACGATCCGTTCTGGCTGCAGGCCGCCGGCGAGATCAGTGTAATTGTACAGTTGCTCATCGAGATACTTCACAAGCTGGGCTTCTGACAGGCCTGCGTTCGTCGATCGGTTCGCCTCCACGACGGTTCTCACATCAGGCTGGAGCACAAGTCGCGCATTAGCCTGGGCAGGTGGACTCCATGACCACAACATCAGGATTACGCACGCTATTGAACCCCACTGTGAGCTGCCGATACCTTTCATCAGCGTGTTCCTCCCTCCATGCTGTTAGGGCCTAAGCAGTTCTCAATAAGTATCTTGGGCTATTCAAGCGGCCAGTCGCTGAACCCCGGAAGGGCTCAGCTGCTCGAAAAACGCGTTGGCCGCATCGACCAGCGCGGCCATGGAACCATACAGCCCGTTGGCAGCAACCACTGCCTTCATGTGCCGCCATATCTTCTCCATGGGATTCAGTTGCGGCGTGTAGCAGAAGATCACAACACCCAGCAAGACAGAAACAAACAACGATACCCATCTTCGCCTGAACCAAAGGTGTTGCACAGGTCTCCTCACGACGTCGCCCCCCTTACCGGGTGTGTGTAGGTTTTATGGGCAATAGCAATTGGAAAAGTGCGTATACATCCCCGATCATTGCGGCGGGTTGTCGGCTCAGCCACGCGAAACCCGCGGCTGCGAACGCCCCAGCTAGAATGCCTAGTCCGAGACAGCAGGCGGAGGCTTCGGGTCGCTGGCTTCTATCTGAATTCGGGTCGGAACAGCGCGTCCTTTGTCCGTAATCAGATTCTGCTGAATCCGCAGGCACAGAAGCCTAACATAATCCGACCGCGCACCTCCATCCCCCGAGTGGGCCTGAGGCGGCCATCCGCACTAATCTCCGGGAATTCCCACCACAATCCTTACATGCACCCCGCCCTTATGATCGGGCCGCCATGCCACAGCGCTTGTCGAGCTCAACCGGTACTTGGGGAGAGTGAAGGACCCGCCGCGGGCAGACTGTCCACCAGCGCCCGGCGCCTACGACCCATCGACGCGCCTCAGATAATCGTCGACCTGGACGACGAAGCTGGTGAGGTCCGTCAGGTTCTCCGATACGATATCGAGAAGCTCTCGGTCAGATACCAGGTGATACAGGTGGACGAGGCGGTTTCGATACCCGGCCATCATCACAAGAGTGTCGGACATGGCCCTGTCCACTACCCCGAGATCCCCCATGCCGCGAGCTATGGATTTGTACTCGCCCGCAAGATCGGCGCCGCCCGTGTGGGCCAGAATGTGCCGTCCCACATCGAAGACCGCCTCCAGCGAACGCCGCATGTAGCTCTCGACAATGGCAGCGTTGTCCGGGTCCGCAATGAAATCGTCACATGACATTCCCGCGAACCGCTGCAGGCGGGCAACACTCGCGTTTATCAAATCGAGTCGCTCCATTACCCTGTTTCTACTCAGCATCTCGCAACACCCCGCTTTGCGCCCTGTAGCGCTCCCTAAACCCTTGGGCAACGTCCTCGAGATACGCGTCAAGCACGGGACGAAAATCGGCGGCCCTGCGGGCGATCGTCTCTTCGTAGTCGAAACGATACTCATCGCTGATCGAATACGCACACCTACCCTTGATGGCCTCCATCTGGAACACCGAATGGTGCTCCTGAAGGAAGATCAGGTCGACGGTATACGGAGAGAAGAGGTCCTGAAGCGGCGACAGGAGCCGGGCGTAGATTCGGTGAAGCACATTCGCCTCCCTGCATGAGTCGAATTCGGCCAACACGACCCCCACATCAATGTCGGTCAGCGCGTCGTTGATGGCGACCTGCTCGCCGAGAAGGATCCTCCAGGCGTTCTCCGACTGGGAGCCAAACAGGTAGCACAGCGTAACGCCGTGTGCCTCACAGATCGCCGCCAAAGCGCCGACTCCGCCAGAGCCATCGGTAGTCAACACCAGTCACATCCTCTCTCCATCCAGCATCGCCATACTCGGCACAATTGATGAGTTCTGTCCATCCCACCCACTCTCCTGCAGGCGCTGGCGGGCCAGTCGCGCAGGAACCAGACCATACGCGAAGAATCACCTATGAGCGCATTGGCGGAGGGAGGAGGCACGCATGATGGGATGGAAGCAGTTCTTCGATGTCTTTGCCCCGCATTACGTGGACGAGGTGTTTACTCGGAACACTGTCGCGGAGGTGGACTTCCTGGAGGAGGTTCTGGGCCTCCTGCCTGGGGCATCTGTGGTTGACGTGGGGTGCGGGACCGGAAGGCACAGCGTGGAACTTGCGAGACGGGGATATCGTGTGACTGGCGCGGACATATCGCAGGGAATGCTGCGCGAGGCCGCCCACGCGGCGAAGCAAGCAGGCGTGCACGTGGAGTTCATCTGCCAGGACGCCCGCGAGCTCAAACTCGGCCGGCAGTTTGACGCCTGCATCTGCCTGTGTGAAGGCTCTCTCGGCCTGCTGAACGCGGATGAGGATCCGCTAGAGCACGATATCGCCATACTCCGCGGAATAGCGGCATCGCTGGTTCCCGGGGGAAAGTTCGTGCTCACAGCGCTCAACGCGCTTAGGAAGATCCGCGCCTACAGCGACAAGGATGTTGCCCGGGGCAAGTTCAACAACCTCACGCTGTGTGAGGCGAGCCTGCTCAGCGCCGCAGTGAGTCACCGGGCGGATGTTGTCCTTCCGGAAGAGATAGCTTCTGCCACGGTCATGGAAAAGGGGTTCACCGCTATGGAGCTGACACTGATGCTGCAGATCGCTGGCTTAAGGGTGGAGAATGTGTGGGGCGGCACAGCCGGCAGCTGGGGCAAAAGGCCGCTTCTGATGGACGAGATCGAACTGATGGTCGTGGCCAGGCTGGACTGAGGAGGTCTTCCTTGCATGATCAGGGACATAATCGACCTGTCGCAGCTCACGGCGCCCGGCCTCGTGCTAGACGTAGCGGGGGGCGGCGAAGGGATAATCGGTCGCGCACTAGGCAGACAGGTCGTCTCAATCGATATCTCCCGGTCTGAGCTAGAAGAAGTATCGAACGAAGCACTCAAGCTGGTGATGGACGCAGCAGACATGTCTTTCCTCGACAGCTCCTTCACCGATGCGACTTGCTTCTTCGGGCTGATGTACATGCCGGCCCAGCTCCGCCCGCGCGTGCTGGCAGAGATCTTCAGAGTGCTGACCCCAGGCGGATGCCTGCGCATATGGGACGCTGAAATCCCGGCGGCCACGGCCATCGGCAGTCATGGGGATCGTGACCACGGTGGCGACATATTCATGATCGAGCTTGAGGTGATGATTGACGCAGGCGAGCACGCGCGCCCGCACAGAACAACCTATGGGGTTGGACTGCGCGATGGAGCACAGAGCTGCTGTAGCATCACGCGCTCCGCGGTTGACTGCGGCTTTGTGGCGCTGGGCCATGGTGGTTCGGACCGCACCTTTCACCTTAGTCTTCTCAAGCCGTACGGCAGTGATGGGCAACTGGTCGGCCAAATACCGACAGGAGTCGGACCGATGCGCGTTGTGCGGGCCGTAGCCCGCGATCTGCAGGATGCCTACCAAGTGCTAGCGGACAGTTGTCGGCGAGTAGTGAACCGAGGCAGGCCCGTCCCTCACTGGCTGTTCACCTCGGAAGGCCTGCAGCATGTGGCGGACAGGATACGCGACTGCGATTACTTCATCGGCTACGTCGACGATTCGCCAGCCGGCGTGCTGTGGATCAAGTGGGCCGACGCGGGGTGCTGGGGCAACGCAGGGTCCGACCGCACCGCAGGCTACGTTCATGGGCTCGGAGTGAGGCAGGAGTGGTCCGGAGCGGGCATCGGCGTGGCGCTGCTTGAGTGGGCGTCTTCCTACATAGCCTCCCGAGGCAGAAGGATGGTGAGGCTAGAGTGCGATGCTGGAAGCTCGGGGCTCTGCGCCTACTACGAGAGCCTCGGATTCGTGGATCGCCGCCTAGTGTCCCCCGACAATCAGCTGCGCCGCTATGAGCGCTCGGCGGTACCGACGCCTGCCGATGGGAACCCCAGATAGGAACATGCCGGACAACAAATCCTTGAGCGCCGGCGAGCGCTAGGGTATACTGGGAATGCGATGATGCGTATAGTGCAGTGAAGGCTGATGAGGGCAGAACAGGCATCTGCCGCCCCTGTGGAGATGTAGGAGTGCCACCCTACCGTCTGCCTTCCGTTTGGCGAGCCGGGCCTAGTGCCCGGCTTTCCTCATATCCTCCCCAGGTAGAAGCATGGTGAAGCTGGAGTGCGACGCCGGTAGCCCGGGGCTCCGTGCCCCCTTCGAAATCCGCTTCGAGGGGGCATCAATGGGAGGGCATCGCCTGGTTGACGTTGCACGGCTCGTACAGAGCCACCAGAGAGCGGACTCCTCCACACTGAAGTTCTTCTCGCTGCTCCTAGCAGCTCTCTTCGCGTTTGTGATCCTGAACGACAACGCACTCCACATCCGGCACGTATCGATGGAAGCGGTTGAACTGATAGTTGCCTGCGTATTCGCGTTTTCGGTGCTTCTCCGTTCATTCCTTGTCTACTACTACGACCGGGTGGAGTAGCATGGCGGCGTTCAAGTGTAACCTGAGAAAATACCGACAGCTGTCGAATTTGACCCAGGAGGAGCTTGCTCAGAAGGTTAATGTCCGTAGAGAGACCATTCAGCGCCTGGAGGCGGGAAAGTACAACCCTTCTTTGAAGCTGGCAATCGATATCTCAAGGGCGGTGCAGGCTCCCATTGAAGCCATATTCATTTTTGACTAGGTATGGGAATGACATGGCATCGCCATGCGGCCAGCAATCACCGCACTGAGAAAGGCGACAAGGACTGTGCCGCCCTTCATTCTGGCACAGCGGCACACCGCGTCGCACGGCGGGCAAACAGGCAGAGGCGACAGGTTCGAGCTGGTCTAGCTCTCGCAAGTGACTGGAAACAGTATGATGAGGGGCATCGATCACAAGTTGGTCTGTTCTCGCTGATGACCATGGCTCCGCTGCGAGTTCATAGTACTGCACGGTCGATTTCGGACAGGAACCGATCCAAGTCGATGTTGAGCGCCAGCACCGTCCTGTTTAGGTCTCTAAGCAATTCCAGAGTCCTCCCTGCATCCAGCTGAAATCCGTAGATGTTCCTGAACACGTGCCTGAATGCACGGAACTTGTTCAGCAGCGCTACCGTATCGCCGGATAGCAGCGGCGGGCGCAATCCGGGGATAGGCAGCGACATCTGCTCCAACAACTCTCTGTGCCAGTCGTCGCCGCCTGGAATGCCTCCATCGACTCTTGCGGCTACGGTCTTGGCGATGTTCTCCACAAATGTATAGAAATCATTGAGCATTGATCCGATTATGCGCAGTGCCTCATTGTCACACAACCGGAAACCGCCCATGGTCTCTGCCTGCACCTCAGGGTAGATGCCATGCCCCGACATCTGGTTGAGAAGGCCGTCGAGGTTCTCTCGCTCCTTGGCTATTCGGGCCTGGACCACCAGGTAGCTCTCGGGCTTCAAAGGCAGATCCCCCTTTCCCGCGCGTACTCAATCAGTGTGTCTTGCGCGTCTTCGATACACACGATGCTAAGATCGAAAGGGCCAGCGATCTCATCGGCCATGACGTACATTTCCCAGTACCGACCTATGAATCCTTCAACGAGGATGTCTATGTCTGACCTATCGTGGAAGCAGGTTTCAGCCAGGGAGCCATACAGCGTGACCGCTGAGGCCGAATAACGGACCTTCAGGAGATTGGCAATACGACGCGCTCTCTCCATCGCATCAGCCCTAACAAACTCAGCGCGCTGCTTCGATCGTCGAAACACCGCCTCTCGAATCTCAGGTACATCCCACCCATGGATTCCACCACCAGTCACGCTCACACCCCCCAGGAACCAAGTAGTACACGCTGCCGACGCGCTATGCTCACGCCCGCACAGCCAAATCCGCGATCCCCCAAGAGAGTATTTCCCCCACCATCGACGCGATTCCTTCATCGGTACACGCCTCCGCTCTGCGCAACTCCACCTTTCTATTGCAGATACCTGCTTTGGGCCGTCCAGAGTCTACGGTAGTACTGCGACTCGTCCAGAAGGCGGTCATGAGTTCCGATG
>JAGVTS010000147.1 GCA_019136685.1 Bacillota bacterium
GGAATCCGCGCCAGCATCAAGGCGGGCGACATCACATTGGGCGACATCTACACCGTGCTGCCCTTCGACAACACACTGACGGCCATCGAACTGACCGGCGACAGGATCGTCGCCGCTCTTGAGCACGGCCTGTCGGCATATCCCGCGCAGACCGGCGGGTTCTCGCATGTAGCCGGCATGACCGTCAAGTTCGACCCCGCCCAGCCCGCTGGCTCGCGAGTAGTCGAAGTGCTCGTAGCGGGCGAGCCCATCGTCGCCGATAAGCTGTACATACTGGGCACCAACGACTTCCTGGCGGCCGGAGGCGACGGCTACGTCTGGTTCACCGAGTCCAACCCGGTGTTCTCATCAGGCGCAATGCTCCGCGACATCCTCGCTGAGTACATCGAGGTGCGCGGCACCGTCGAGGCCCCGACCGAGATGAGGATACAGCCTATCCAGTAAATGCACGACGAAAAAGCACAGTGCGCAAGAACGCCCGGGGTAGCCCCGGGCGTTCCTCTATTCTTCGTCATCTTGCATCTCTGCGACTTGACGGATCTCTCGCCGTTCGGCTCTTCAACCCTACCCGCCGTACCCCTCCAGGCTCTTCATTATCTGACGGTACCTCTGCGACAATGTAGATACCGACACTTCGTATTTCCGCGCCACGCTGGCCTGCGTCACCGGCTCGTTCTGCGACACCGCCGACGCGTACTCAACCGCGGCCGCCCACGTATTCGCATGCACCACATTGGGCCGCTCCCGGTTCACGTAGTCGCACCACATCTTGGCCGAGGCGAATATCTGGTCCTCGGTGTATCCGTCGCGCCGCATCATCTCATCTAGCAAGCTGGCTACCGACCACTCCTTGGGCCCCAGCATCCTGTCGGATACGGCATCGCTCTGTCCGTACTCCTCGGAGGTCACCTGCCCCCAGAGACCTGCGATATCTACCCACGGCACCCCTGCGCGGCGCTTCAGGTTCTCGTGGTAGTCTACATCCTTGAGCAGTTCCTCGACGAGCCTGCGGCCCAGCCCCGACTGGACAGCGTCGCGCGGGCTCGTGCCCAAAAGCAGCGGTAGCGGCGTATCTGCCCATGCCCGGTAGTGCTCAACCATGGCCTCATAGGCGATGCTGTCGATCCTCGCGATCGCCCTCTGCTTCTCCTCAGAGCGCAGCGGCCCTGGTTTTCGGGGCTTGCCCTGGGGCGCCGCGAATCCGGCAACCGCCTTGCGCATCAGGCTCACACATACCCCGAGCGTGCCGCGACTCTCTGCGTACACAGTGAACGTATCGCCGTCAAGGGATATGAAAGCCACGTCATCCGGGCTATATGGCGCTATCCCCGACTGATCCTGGTTCCGCTGCGGCCTGATCCATGAAAACTCCGATCCGGGAACCACGCTCCGCACCCCGCGCATGCGAGATACGGCCTGGGCTGCCCGCCCGGCATCGCTAACCCTAATGAACGAACGGTACAGAGTGCGATCGGGTTGTTCGTGCTTCCACTCCACGCCCTCCGCGGGCGCGCCCTCGGGCACAGCCCGGGCTCCTGACGGATCGTGCTTGCCGTCATCTTCACGTTCGCCGTCGGAGTTCCAAGTAGAAAGCATCAGCCGAGCCAGCCTACGTAGGCTGAGGCCGGAGCTTTTCAGGAAGTCAATCCAACCACCCTCGTAGCCTTGCGCGCGCAGGTTGCGGTACACATGCCCCACCACTCTAAGCACATACCGCAGCAGCGGCCTTGGGATCTCCAGAGCGGTTGCGCCGATGGTGTACACATTATCCACGGCAAGTAGCCGCGTCACCACTGCCGACCATCTCAGGATGCCCTCGCCGATATCGGGCGCTATCACATCATACGACCGCCCGGACAGCACATCCCGCAGCACCACGCGGTCGTCGGATACCAGGTCCTCCACCTCGTACAACGAGAGCGTGGAACACGCCCACTGGGCAAACGACATCTCCTCCCACTCATCCAGTTCGCCCTCGGCCAGCGACACCAGGAAAGTGTGGATGAGAGTGGCCCCCACCTCTTCGTCTTCGTAGTCGAGCACCAACCACTCGATGAACTCGTTTTCCAGGTCATCTGGTTCATCGCGGGCGGCGTACTCCTCATCCTCGTCCATAGTCTCCGACATGAACTTGCGCAGGCCGGTCGCAGCCACAGCCCCAAACTCCGACCCATTAACGAAAGCCATCAGGCGCTCTGTAAGCCGCCTGAACCTGATCTCAACCCTTTTCTTCTCGAAGTCAACCACATTTCCTTGTTCTGACACCAGGAGCCCTCCTGCTACATAACGGGTAACTCGACATGCTACTAATCTAGCCTATTCTCCGCCCCGACGAAAACTCCTTGAAGGTCGGCACGTACCCTCCGCACGCCATTTGCATCCGGAAGGTCCTGCACAAAGGCACGAAGGTTCCTTCCGTCCGGAGCCCGCATGTCAGGCTCCAAATCGAGCAGCGGTATCAGCACGAACGACCTCTCCCACATTCTTGGGTGCGGAATTGTCAAGTCAGAACGGTTCACCGCGATATCGCCCACCATCAGGATGTCTACGTCGATAGTGCGAGGTCCCCATCTCACATCCTCAGCCGACCGCTCACGCCCTAGAGCGCCTTCGATCCGCCTTGCCAGCGCAAGAAGGCCATCGGGGTCCAGATCGGTCAGCGCCCGGACCACACAGTTAAGGAAGGCCGGTTGCTCGGCAAGCCCCCACGGCTCAGTTTCGTATACCCTCGACACTGTGTGCCTGGCGAGCCCCGGAGCATTGTACATCATCTCGCATGCCCGCGTGAGGTATCCCAGCCTGTCGCCGAGGTTGGAGCCCAGGCTGAAGTAGGCCGGCAATTCCGCTTGCGCCATCGCCTGTCGGTTCCCCCAGTCTTTCATTGAAGCGACCTTCATATGCGCTCTACGCGACCTCAAACAGAGCGCCCGATTCCGCCGTGGGCAGCACCATTGTAGCGGCTGTCACCCTGGCCAGGGCGAAAGCCTCCTTCATGGCCGCAGCCACCAGCTCCCCCGGCCCGTCGTCAGCTATCAGGGCCAGTATGGACGGACCCGCGCCGCTCATGTACGAGCCCAGCGCGCCCGCATCGCACGCCGCCTTCATGGCGTTGACCATCCCAGGCACCAGGCCGGAGCGATACGGCTGGTGAAGCCGATCGTCGAAGGCGTACCTCAGGTTCGCATAGTTGCCCGATGCCAGCGAGGCCACGAGCAGAGCCACCCGCCCTACGTTGAACACAGCGTCGGAATACGGCACATTCCCCGGCAGCACATTGCGGGCCGCCCTGGTAGACACCGGGAAATCCGGAACAGCTACCACCGCGCGCAAGCTACGGCATATCGGTACCCTGGCCCACAGCACGCGCGCCCCCACAAAGGAAGACGAGGTGATCCCGCCCAGTATGCACGCTGCGGTATTGTCCGGGTGCCCCTCGATCCGGGCAGCCGTATTCAAAAGTCGCTGCATGTCGGGCTGGACGCCCATGAATACATCGGCGGCCATGAGCCCCGCGACGATAGCCGCCGCGCTGCTTCCGAGGCCCCGAGCCACAGGTATCCGGTTTATGATACGCACCCGCACCGCCGGCGCCTCCTGCCCTGCCTCACGAAAAGCGGTCGCAAACGCCCGAATGGCCAGGTTGTCGCTGCCTGTGGGTACCCCAAGCGAAACCTGATTTCCGTCTGGGTCAACGGTGATCGCCTGAGACTCCCTGTCGGCAGTACGCTCAAACGTCAGCTCGTCGCGGAGCTCCATGGCAAACCCCAAAGAGTCAAATCCCGGCCCCATGTTGGCCGAGGTAGCCGGCGCGCGGACTATAACCTTATCCACTGGCATGCGTCAACACCTCTCTCGAGACGCTCTCGTAATCAGCGTCTATGGCATCGCGGACCTCGGGTGCACTCTCTATGGCTGTGGATGGATCCTTAAGGCCGTTGCCGGTAAGCACAGCCACGGCACACTGCCCGTCCTGAAGGCGGCCGTCGCGTGCCATCTTGACCAGCCCGGCCACTGAAGCGCACGAAGCAGGCTCAGCGAACACGCCCTCAGTCTGCGCAAGCAGGCGGTAGGCCTCGAGGATCTCCTTGTCAGTCACGGAATCGATGAACCCGCCGGAATCGTCGGCGGCAGCCCGGGCCCCTGCCCAGCTTGCAGGATTGCCGATTCTGATGGCGCTGGCTATGGTCTCCGGATTCTCAACCGGACGTCCCAGCACTATGGGAGCAGCCCCGGCGGCCTGGAATCCCGCCATCCGCGGCAACGCATTGATCCGGCCGGAGGCGTCGTACTCCCGGAACCCCTTCCAGTACGCCGTGATGTTCCCCGCATTGCCCACGGGAATCGCCAACCAGTCGGGAGCAACGCCCGAACCGAGCTGATCCACTATTTCGAAAGCAGCAGTCTTCTGTCCTTCAATGCGCCAGGGGTTGACAGAATTGACCAAAGTAGCTAGGCCCGCATCGGCCATTTCCCTCACTATCGTCAGGGCCCGGTCGAAGTTGCCCCTGATCGGCACGACCTCGGCCCCGTGAGCGATGGCCTGCGCCAGCTTGCCCATGGCTATGGCCCCATCGGGTATCACCACAACACAGCGCAGCCCTGCGCGGGCAGCGTAGGCCGCCGCAGAGGCCGAGGTATTGCCGGTGGACGCGCATATGACCACGCGCGCCCCGTCCGCGACGGCCCTGGATATCGCCGCAGTCATCCCTCTGTCCTTAAACGATCCGGTGGGGTTGGCGCCCTCCAGCTTGAGGTGGACATCGGCCCGAACGCCCAGCCGCCGGGCCAGCGCTCGCGCAGGGATAAGGGGCGTGGCGCCCTCAAGCAAAGTGACAACAGGCGCGTCAGCGGCAAAGGGAAGAAACCGCCTGTATTCTTCGATGATTCCTCTCCAGAGTCTCATAGACCCACACTCCTGACAGCGAATAGCATCCTGTCCATTTCTGAACAGGTTTTTCGAGCAACCTGTTCAGATCCTACCAGGTTTGACGGAAGCCATTTGTCTGAATTCGCGCCGTCAACGGCGCCTCTTTTTTCCGGAGTCACACCTCACTCAAATCCGCAGGTAAAAGCGATTGACATAATATGGCCGCGCGCGTGTATTGTCCGAACGCCCACTGAAATCCCTTGGGCCACCCATTATCGTCCACTAAAGCCCAGAAAAGACCAGAATCGTCCGTTCTTCTCCGCCTACCGTGCAAAACCGGGCACAATCTGAGAAGGTTGCGTCCAAAACCGTACACATTTCTTGTAGGTCCGCTAACGCCCAGCTAAACACGGTTTCGCTGAAATGCCTGCGCAGGGCCCCTTTCGCAACCAACCGGAGCCTTCGGGCGCGGGCCCCCCTGCGCGAGGTGGTCGGTCAACACTGAGTTCCTGTCCAGCGATGTGGTTACACGTAGATAGCCACAGGCCCTGCAGTACCAGGCTCTACGGCTCTAGGCTCTACGGCTCCAAACCCTACAACTCCACGCGGCGAAATGCGCGCTCCGCCCCCGACATCAGCAGGCGATATGATATGGCGGCCAGCGCCGCGAAGATCCCGAAAGCCGACCACATTACTAGGTTCTGGTCGAGGCCTGCCGACAATGCCTTCACCACGGCGTAGCCCGCGCCCGCTGCAACCACCGTCACCACAGCCATGGCAATGAGCGCGTTCAAGTTGCTCTTCATCGCCCTCTGAGGATTATCCCAAGTTAGGTACGGACGCATCATGTCGATGTACAGCGATATCAGCGACGCCCACACCGACCCCGTCACGCCGATCAGCACGCCCATCGCCAGTGCGGCCAGGTCAAGCCGGAGAATCAGCTGCATCACCACCACCAGCGGCAACATAGACACAAGCTGAAACGCCAGCGTAAACATGATCTTCCCCATCACTTGACGCTGATACGATACAGGGATCGCCTTGTATACCCAAAACTGCAACCCGTCGCGGGAGAACCCGGACGAAGCCACCGCGTTGACCCCGGATACAAACACGATGGCCGCGGCGAAGACCAATGCTCGGGCGGCCGCAAAGTCGGGCGACGCCATGAAAGCGGCAAACCCAGGGATCTCAGCGAACGGGCCGCCCGCGCCCGCGCCGCCTCCTCCCGCTATGAACCACACAGCCAATAGGCCGGGGAACACGAGCACATTAGCAAGGCCGTTCAACACGAACGTGGGCGTGCGCACAAACAGCCACATGTCCTTGAGGGCTATCGCAACCTCCGGCGAACGCTGCGCCCACCCGCCGACCTCATCTGATCGCTGCCCTCTCCAACGCCCCGGTGCACGCCCATCGGCCGACAACGCCACCTCGCCGCCGGCTGCAAGAGCTGCATAGAACAGACGGGAGCCCAGGGCCATCGCGAGGACTAGAGCGCCCGCAGACACAACCGTCAGAATGGCCAGGTTGCCCAGTCCGGCAGCGGTTCCCGCCTTCGACAGCGAGAATGAAGCCCAGAGGCTGGGCGGAAAGCGCATGGCCATCGACCGCGACAGGCTGTCCTGCACCGTCATGAGGTAATTGAGCATGTCGGCCTCATTCTGAGGTGCCTGGTGCATCACGTAGTACTGGAACCAAAAGTAAAGTCCGAAGAAGACCGCCGTGCCCAAGAACATGAAGAATGTGCGGCTCTTGCGCACATTCACGAGACGCATGAGCAATATGGCCGCTGCGGCGTCGATAGCCAGGGGAATGACCGGGGTCAGCAGGAACACCGGAATGCACATGATCCAGTAGAGCAGCCCCGCGCCGGATCGAATTCCATATACGCCAAAAGCCGGCATAAGCACCAGCGCCAGCGTGATGTATTCATTGACCAGCACCACCCCGAACCTGGCCAGCACCACGGTGGATGCCGGAAGGGGAAGAGGCGTCAGAATAGACGCGTCCCGGGAGAAGTAGAAAACGCTTATCACCCAGAACAGCCCGAGTATGAGCACGAGCACCTGCCCGGCCACGATCGCAAGCGTCAGGATCATGTTCCCCTGGCCCAGAGCTTCGACGTTGGAGTACATGGCGTTGAGCAGAGCGACATACCCGACCATCAACGTCACCACTCCCGAGCCGATCCCAAACGCAATCAATATCGGTTCCCAAAGCCGCTTCTTCTGTACAAGGAAGGTCTGGCGGCCGTACGAAAACCCGAAATTCACGTTAAGCAACGTACGAAACACAGCGAGGAACTGCGTCGCTCGGAAAGATCGTGAGATGCCGCCCGACTCGCTCATAAGTCCTCGCCCTCCGTCAGCTCAAGGAAGAGTTCCTCCAGAGTCTTGCCCGCCTGCCCCGGCACACCTGCGTGCGCCGCCTGGCGCTTCAGGTCGTCCAGCGTGCCGCATGCGATAAGCTTACCGTGGTCGATTATGCCCACCCGGTGGCAGAGCCTCTCGGCCACTTCGAGAATATGGGTAGAGAAGAAGACCGTGCCCCCCTCTTCGCAGTGCCCGTTCATCATCTCCTTGAACAGATGAGAACTCTTGGGGTCCAGGCCCACCATGGGCTCGTCCAGCACCAGCAGTTTCGGATGAGAGAGCAGCGCGCCGGTAAGCGCGAGCTTCTGCCGCATCCCATGGGAGTAACTGGCGATCAGGTCGCGAATCGCGCCCTTCAGCTCGAACATGCCCAGAAGGCTCTCGATCCGCTTCGCCCTCTCCCCTGCGGGGACTCCATAGACATCTCCCATGAAGTTCAGGTATTCCACTCCGGTAAGCCGGTCGAAAAGATCGGGATTGTCGGGAACATACCCCATCCGCAGCTTGGCCTGAACAGGATCATGCACGACATCGCAACCATCCACAAGCACCCGGCCTGAATCAGGCGTCAAGAGGCCCACGATCATCTTTATGGTCGTGGTCTTTCCTGCACCGTTCGGCCCGAGAAAGCCGAAAATCTCGCCCGCCTCCACATGAAGAGTGAGATCGTCGACCGCCCTCCGAGATCCCTTCCCGTAAGTCTTCGAGGCCCCTTCAATCCGGAGCATGTCTCAACCCCCTCGCTGCAGTTATGAAAAGTGTATACTCGCATTCCGGGAGTGTCAAACGACCCTTGCGCCGCTGTCCTACCGCGGGTCTGTGCATCTAGGCGACACAGCTTGCTCACGGGCCCTATGCGGAAATGCACAGGGTCTTCTGTTCTGCCGCGATTGAAGAAACGCCCGAACCCGTGTTCATGAGTCACCCGCCCTGTTTCCCGGAGAGCCCTAGAAACCGGGCGTTAACCGGCCTTTAGGATCCCGCGGCTGTATCATTCCTCCTTCATCCGCAACAATTCTTCCGCAGCTTGCAGGTATAAGGCCCTTCCGTGGAGAAATATGCATTTACGTCTGAGGCGCTGCCTGTACAGGGTCGCAATGGGCTCGCCACACATATTTCACGAGGAGGGTTCCGATTTGAAGAAGTCTCTTCTGATTGTCCTAGCTTTGATGTGTGTCCTGACCGTCTCGATCGGCGTCTATTCCGCCAGTGATCTGGTGCTTGCCACCGGCGGCACTGCCGGCACCTACTACCCGCTTGGCGGGGCTATCGCCAACATCGCGAACAAGCGAATAGCCAAGATGAACATAGCTGCCCAATCCACCGGGGCATCCGCCGAAAACATAAGGCTGATCAACAAGGGCGAGGCTGATCTCGCGCTGGTGCAGAATGACGTGTCCGACTACGCTTTCAACGGTACCGAGAGTTTCCAGGGCAAGCCCATCAAGACCTTCGGCGCCATTGCTTCATTGTATCCTGAAGTCATCCAATTCGTGGTACGCGCGGATGGCCCCATCAAGACCTGGGAAGACGTCCGCGGAAAGAGGATCTCTGTGGGCGCCCCCGGTAGTGGAACAGAGGCAAACGCCCGTCAGCTTCTCGACGTGTACGGCATGACCTACGCAGATGTGGAAGAGCAGTTCCTCTCGTTCGCTGAGAGCGCCAACCAGTTCAAGGATGGGCACATCGATGGGTTCTTCGTCACGGCCGGCGTGCCGAACCCGGGGATAACCGACGTGTCGACCCAGCACAAGATCAAGATCCTCACGATGCCGGCTAACAAGATGAAGCAGCTCACCACCAAATACCCGTTCCTGGTGGCCGCCACGGTTCCGGCCAACTCCTATCTGAACCAAACCGAAGCGGCCAGCACTCCTGCGGTCATGGCGATACTCATTGCGGGCAACGCAGTGCCTGAGGCCGATGTCTACCAGATAACCAAGGTTCTCTTCGAGAACGACGGCGAACTCGCAAAGGCCCATGCCAAGGGCGCCGAGATCAAGCTGGCCACGGCTCTCAATGGGCTGTCGACGCCTCTACACCCAGGAGCCGCCAAGTACTATCGTGAGAAGGGAATCCTCAAGTAAGGCACATCAGTCTCTCTGATAACCGGCGCGCTGAGCGCGGCGGGTTTGCCGCGGACGCCCGGCGTGCCTGACGAGGTGAACAGGAAGCGCGGCAGCGTAGGAAGGAAGCTTGGAGCG
>JAGVTS010000209.1 GCA_019136685.1 Bacillota bacterium
GATCGCGTGGGTTGTTAAGGAGAGTTCGCTGTGCGCTCTGGGCAAGACGGCGCCGAATCCGGTGCTTACAACCCTCCAGTACTTCCGAGACGAGTATCTGGCGCACATCGTTGACAAGAAGTGTCCGGCAGGGGTGTGCAGCGCTTTCAAGGCGTACGTTATCCACTCCGAACTGTGCAAGGGCTGCGGCAAATGCCGCAGAGTGTGTCCTGCAGGGGCGATTACCGGCGAGCCGAAGCATCCTCCTGTGATAGATACCTCGAAATGCGTGAAGTGCGGGGCGTGTGTTGACGCGTGCGCCTTCGGCGCCATTTCGCTAGGATAGATCGGAATAGAGGGGAGAGAGGACGCGAAATGTGTGTGCAACAGGGAGTCATCATAGACGGACTATCAGTTCCGATAGAAGGCGAGCGCAATGTGCTGGAGCTAGTGCGCAAGGCCGGCATAGATCTGCCCACCTTCTGCTACCATTCGGAACTTTCGGTATATGGGGCCTGCAGGATGTGTGTTGTCGAAATAGACAAGATGGGCATAGTCGCATCCTGCACCGTAGAACCCCGGCCTGGGATGGTGGTGCGTACGAATACAGAGCAACTGCGCACCATAAGGCGCACAATTCTCGAACTTCTGCTGGCCAACCATGACCGCGAGTGCACCACGTGCAGCAAGAACGGCGCATGCAGGCTCCAGGAGCTTGCCAGACGGTTCGGGGTCACGGATGTCAGGTTCGGCGAGGAGGATTTGAGTCTGCCTCTCGACCGTTCCACGCCTGCGCTGGTTCGCGACCCTAACAAGTGCATACTCTGCGGAGACTGTGTGCGGGTATGCGGCGAAGTGCAGAAGATCGGGGTACTCGACTTCTCGTATCGCGGTTCTGAAGCCGTGGTCGGCCCCGCATTCGGCAAGAACCTGGCCGATGTGGACTGCGTGCAGTGCGGGCAGTGTGCGAGCGTCTGCCCAACCGGCGCGATCACCATACACTCGGACATCGACAGAGTATGGAAGGCCATTCACGATCCGAACATCAGGGTCGTGGCGCAGGTGGCGCCGGCAATCCGTGTAGCGCTGGGCGAGGAGTTCGGGCATGAGCCGGGCTGGGCGGAGCCGGGCAAGGTGGTGGCGGCGCTCAAGAGCATCGGTGTGGACATGGTCTTCGATACCTGCTTCACTGCCGACCTTACTGTGGTGGAGGAGACGGCTGAGTTCCTGGAAAGACTATCGTCAGGCAGCCGGGAGCGACTGCCCCAGTTCACATCGTGCTGCCCGGCATGGGTCAAGTACGTGGAGCAGTACCATCCGAAGTATCTACCGAACTTGTCGTCGTGCAAGTCGCCTCAGCAGATGTTCGGCGCGGTGGCGCGCCGGTTCCTCTCACGTGAGCTGGGCGTAGAGCCTGAATCGCTGTATGTGGTGTCGATCATGCCGTGCACTGCCAAGAAGTTCGAGGCCTCCCGCCCGGAGTTTGCCGTGGACGGCAGGCCTGATGTGGACGCTGTTCTGACCACGCAGGAGTTGGCGCGTATGATCCGCGAGACGGGGGTTGATTTCGACAAGCTGCCCATAGCCCCCTTCGACCTGCCCCTCGGCGTGTCTACCGGGGCCGGCATGATCTTCGGAAACAGCGGCGGGGTTGCGGAAGCCGTGCTGCGAGCGGCGGCTGAGCTCCTTTCGCCCGAGAAGACCTCGGGAATTCCCCGGACGCGGCTGGTCTTCGAAGAGGTGCGCGGGCTCGAAGGCGTCAAAGAGGCGACTGTGAACGTCGCAGGCAATGAAGTCCGAATGGCGGTCGCGAACTCTTTGGGGGCCGCGGCTCGGGTGATGGCGAGAATCGAATCGGGCGAGGCGGTGTATGACATCGTAGAAGTCATGTCTTGCCCGGGCGGATGCATAGGAGGCGCGGGCCAACCCGCTCCGTCACACCTGGAGGTCCGGAAGGCGAGAACCAAGGCTCTCTACGATGTTGACACAATGCAGATGCTGAGGAGATCGCATGACAACCCGTATGTCAAGGCGCTGTACGACAGGTATCTCGGCGGCATTGGCGGCGAGACGGCCCATTCTGCCCTCCACACGTCCT
>JAGVTS010000254.1 GCA_019136685.1 Bacillota bacterium
GCCACATGCGGATCCACGTGTCTCGTAACATGCGCCAGCACCTGCGCCGCAACATGCGGAACAAAGCCCACGTGCGCAGCCACCTGCTCCGCAACGTGCGCGCCAACCTGTGCTGCGACATGCGCAATAACCTGTTCGGGGCCGACATGCGCATCTACGTGCGCCGCGACATGCTCCGGGCCGACATGCTCGCGCACCTGTGAGTCCACGTGCGATTCCCAATGTGACGGCTCTGGGTGGAAACCTCCGTCGACATGGTCGGCAACATGCGCCGGAACTCCGACTTGCCAGACGCAGTACACCTGCGTGCAGACCTGCGGAGCTCAGGCTACGTGCTCGCGAACCTGCGGCAACCAGCCTACCTGCAGTGGCGGCGCCGCAGCGTGCCCGGTTATGCCACCTATCCAGCCGATCCCCGCGGGCGTGCCTGCAGGCGAGATTGCTAGGTTCGCGGCGGGCAGGCAGAGAGCAGTCCATCTTGCGTGGAATGCTGATGGAAGCGAAGTCTACTTTGCCTCTGAAGGCGAGGGAATCCGTTCGCTGCTAGTGGATACCGGGATGATCAGGTTCGTCACAGGAGACAAAGACGACTTCAGTCCCGCCGCTGGTCCGGCTACAGCGGCGAACGACATCGCCTGTCTGAGCGACGGACAGTTGATGATCATGACCGCGGATGGAACCAAGAAACAAGGCGCCGGGCTGGGATGGCAGTTCTCAGGGTGCATGTGGAGCCCTGACGGCGACAGCATTGTCTACACATCCACGAGTCTGCTGTCGAACCGGCTTGGGATACACAGCGTATCGTCGGGCAGCTCGAGGTTGCTCGAGTGGGAGAAAGGCTCGAAAGCGTCTCACCTTGTCTGGCCGTCCGAGTCCGACCACTTCTTCGTTGTCGCGGACCTGAAAGTGTCGGGAAGAACGTTCTCCTCCATAATGCGCGGGTCTTCAAACGAGAACCCGAGCGATGTGGTAACGGTGCCCGGCACTATTGACGCGCTTACGGCATCTCGCGACGGACAGGTCGTCTACTTCATCAGCAACAAGATCATCTACTCCTTCGACCGGAAAACCGGGGCTCAAGCCATTGTGGCAGACAAAGCCGGCGATGCGCTTGCACTCTCGCCAGACGGCAAATGGCTCCTGACCAACCCGGCCGGGGTTGCGGTCTGCCCCGCAGAGGGCGGCAAGCTAAAGCAGATCGTGAGCGCCCCGGGGATTGAGGAGGTGTCCTGGTCTATGCGCGACCAAATCGCCGTTGTCACCACATTCGGCGGTCGCGCCGAGGTCTGGGCCTTCAGGGTCGACGACTCTATCCTTGAATAGCCGATGCTCGAACATCTGTCAGAGCACGGCATCATGGGGCGGGAGCTTTCGGGCTCCCGTCCTTGCTTAATCCGGCAAGCGACGCTCAAAGAAGCAGTTGATCTCTTCCATGAGGCCAGGGTCAAGTTCACTGACCAGGGTTTTGTCTGTATCTGCGTAGTAGTCAGACAGGACGTCGTCCGGTATGCTGCCGTTGTATAGATCGTACAGCTCCCGGTATACCTGGTTTCTCTGGTTGGCGTACTCAGCCGCAGCCTCAGATCGAAACAGGTTTCTGTGCCCGTTGTGGTTCTCGGCCGTGCACGCCCGATAGGCCACATTCGGATTCGTTATCTCGCTCCTATGCGCGATGATGCCAGCGCTATCGTACGACACGGTTGTATCCTTGTCCCCATGGATAATCATGACCGCAGTGTCCGCGCTGTTTATGCCGTCGACTGCCGTAAGCCGCGCGGCGCGGCCGAAGAGCACCGTCTGGTATGCCCAGAGAAACGGGTACTCCACGTATGCGATCGACCCCATCATCTTCGTTGCCCGCTCGAAGAGGATTTCCATAGGCGCATTGAAACCCGCGATACTCGCTGCCGCGGCGATGTCGTGACCATAGTTCAAAACAGCAGCAACCGCGTAGCCGCCCCAGCTGTGCCCATAGAGCATGACAGGCAGATCTCTCAGTGCGCTGTCGCTCTCTATGTAATCTAGAGCTGAGTTCAGGTCCAGCACCGATTGTGGAAGCCCGATAGTGCCCTTCCCCTCGCTCTCGTGGCTCCCGGTGCAGTCGAATGAGAACACACGCCAGCCATTGTCCACGAAATACAGCGTTTCCGCCACGTAGCTTTCGGCGCCGCCTCCCAGCCCATGGGCGATCACAACCAGCCCCTTGTCATTGTGCTCCCCATATACATAACCTGCGAGGGTATTGCCGCCGGACCTGAACCTCACCACTCTACGGTCATATCCGTCCACATCGCCGTACGTGAGATAGCCCGAGGACTTGGGCTTGTCGGCCCTCTGAAACTGCTTGTCGTACATGGTCTTCACAATGACCATGGAGCAGACCGAGAACAAGATGACTATCGCGGCCAGACCGATCAGGACTACATTCGCTATCCTTGGCCTTCTCCTAGTTGTTCCTCTCACTGTAATCCACGCCCCTTTGATCTAGTGCAACAATTCCGCATGTTGGCGCCATGAGCGTCTATATGGGCCCATCGTATCCTATTCCACAGAACGCCGCCAGACTGCTAATGTGAAGGTCTCAGGCAAGCCGCCTACTTGCAGACATGCCCCTACATCGATAGTATAGTAATAACAAGTCTTACCTTGATTGGCGCTTCGCCGACAGTTAAACCGGAGAATAGAAGCAGCAGGGATAGCGAATGTCAGTGGCGTGACCTGTGGGGACAGGTCTGACACCGGCCGCGTCCACTGGTCTGCCAATGCAAGAAGGGAGAAGGCAAAGGGCTTGAGTCGCTCCACCCGCTGGTTCACTAGGCCGGGGTCAGAGGATAATTCGGGATGCGCTAAGCAACACAACCAGCCTGAGTTCTCTAGCCGTTTCGTCGCAACTCCGCTCAGAGGCCGGGACGCAGTGCCACAGATCATCTATCTCCTGACGCTCGCAGCTGTCGGTTTGCCCCTATGCATTAGGATCCTGCTAACGATACCCCTCCCCGGACCAAGAACCACCTTGCTTCTTTCGGCGCTGGGGCTTGTTTCGTATCACCTTCCTGTTGCACTCCCATCCAGAATCAACATTCATCCCGGATTCCCCCTTCTGATGAGCGCGCTCTACTGCTATGACATCGCCGCAGCTGTACTAGTCGTAGTGCCATCCGCGCTGCTGGTCTTCGTCACTGGTAAGCGTGGGCTTTGCAACTGCCTGTTCAACGCGGGCCAATTCACGTTATGCTTGTACGCTACCCGTTGCGTGGGGCTGTGGGCGGGATGGCAGCCCGGTGTTCCCGCAGACAGTAGAGCCCTTGCGGCGATTCTGCTTATGATACTCACCTATGATGTCCTCAATGCTCTGCTTGTTACCGGGGCGATATGCATAGATACGAAGAGGCCGTTTCGGGAGTGCTTTGTCAGGACATGCCTTACTCAAAGAAAAGCCATGTTGCCCCAACAGGTCTTCATGACCGTCGTTGCCATGCTGCTCTCATCGCACATGGGAGACATTGCACTTGCCATCGTGTTCATTGGTATCGCATCCCTCAGGTCTCAGATCATGTTCCAAAAGGAGTTGGTGGTGCGAACCGAAGAAGCGGAAACCGATCCTCTCACCAAGACCTATAACATGCGCTACCTCGACAGATGGCTCACTGCCGAGGTCTCGACAGCAGCCGACGGTAAGAACCTCTGTTCTTTCCTGTTCGCCGATATCGATGGGATGAAGAGTGTGAATGACAGGTACGGCCATGATACGGGCGACAACCTTCTAATCCACGTTACTCAGATTCTCCTCGGCAGCGTGAGGGCCCAAGACCAGGTTGTTCGCTACGGTGGAGACGAATTCGTCGTGGCTTTGCCCGGTATAGATCTCGAGCAGGCTACTGCCGTTGCCTCCAGGATAGTGCAGGCCACACGCAGCACGCCTTTCCTGGCCCACGGAGAGAAAGTGGAGTTCGGCATAAGCGTGGGAGTGGCGTCGTGGCCGGAACACGGCGATACGGTACTAGACGCAATCCGCATGGCCGACAAAGCCATGTATCTGGCCAAGAACGACCAAGGAGACAGCGTGCGGTCGGCCGCTGCTCTGCGCACTTCATTGCCCTCAAGCCGAACCGTGCGTGCGGCCGGCGAGGCGATCAGCCATGACAGCTGCTATCATGTAGATACCTTGCACGAGGTCCGGCACGATGGCCAATAGCAGGAGCAAGGCGATGTCCGGCATGAAATAGGCTCCCACGACCCGGAAGTTCCAGGCCCTCGGCTCCCCAAGGATCACGCTGCCGAGAAAGCGGTACAGCACGATCAGGGTGAGAGCCGGGACCAACAGGTGCGGTGCGATTCGCCACACTATCTGCGGGGCTTTGAGAGACCTAGCTTCGCGGCTCCAGCCACGCACACGTACGAATGAACGGACCGTACTGACCAGCGCGATCAGGAAGACTGCAAGTATGGCGATGCCGATCAGCGTCACTGAAATCCCGCCCTCATCGGGCTGTCGCCCGATGAGCAAGTCCCGCATGCCAGTCTGAAGCTGGCTGGAGGCCACCATGCCGTCGATAAGGTGCTGCTGGTTCATGAGCAAGGTATAGCCGCGATGCTGGTCTGTTAGCAGCGCCGTCTGACACGAATACACCTCATCGGAACCTCCGTGCCCGCCGATGGGCTCTCCACGGTGTGTTCCGGCGCTCCAACCCATCCCGTAGCTAGTGCCCGGCACTTGGGCAGGGGGCAACGACATGAGCGCTACGCTATCGGGCGACAGAATCCTGGCGCCGCCTGAGGTTCCTCCATTGTCTATGGCGATCAGGAAACGGCTCAGGTCGCGTGCGGTTGAGACGATGTAGCCTGCACCCAGCAGGTGTGCGCGGAAGATTGGGCGGCGTGCTACGGGGAAACCGAACAGCTTGCTGTGCCCCTCGGCCAACCCTGCTTCCAGTGCATCCTCTTTGTCGGCATAGCTATTCGTCATTCCCAGTGGCTCGAAGATATGTTCAGTCACATAGTCCCCGTAGGACTGCCCGCTGACTGTCTCGATAATCAGCGCCAGGGTCGCGTAGTTCGGGTTGAAGTACTGAAACCTAGTCCCCACAGGCGCAGTCAATCTCGCAGACTGAAGGTCGCGCACTCCTTGCTCAAGCGTCGCATCGGGGTTCAGCACCCGGTTGTACCCGAGCTCAGAGAGTCCGCTTGTGTGGTTCAGTAGATGGCGAACAGTAATGTTCGTCGAAGCGACTGGGTCCGCTACGTGGAACCACGGCAGATAGGCATTGACGGGCGAGTCAAGGTCGACTAAGTGCTGCTCGACTAGCTGCAGGATGGAGACCGCTGTGAACGGCTTCGTCGTCGAACCTATGATCATCGGCGTGTCAGGCGTCATAGGCTGCCCATGCCCTGCGGCGCCGTAGCCTTTGGCATAGGTCACCTCACCGTCTTCGAACACCACAAGCGAGATGCCCGGGATACGGTGCTTGCGCATCTGCTTATCCACAAAGCTATCAATAGCCGACACGTCAGGAGAACTTGTCACCGCATCCTCTGCAGCACACACCATCGCGGCCGCGCCGCCCAGAACGATAGTGAGCATCACCGCCACGAGCCACCGCTGTCTTGCCCTAGGTACCACCTGGCCATCCTCCTTCAAGTCACCTTCGGGTATCTCTTCGCTGGAAGTAGTCGAACCCTAGAGGCTGGGCGAACAGCTACCAGTCTCCAGGATCTGCACCAGGCACCATCATCTCACAAGCGAGTCTGCAAGGCAATGCTGCGACCTGCTAGCCCCGTGATTCTGTCCTGCGTATCTCTTCATCCCAGTATCGGTTAGCGATAGCAATGTACTCCTCATCGCTGATCAACTCAGCATGAATCCTCCTGACAGTCTCCTCAGAGACCCGACCGCCGGCGACCATCTCCCTGCCGGCCTGCCGCAGTGCATCATAGAACTCGCCAACCGTTGGAATGTCAGCTAGTCCGGAGTTGCCAAGAATCTCTCCGCAGTTGCGATAGACCTCCAGCACAGGGGACATCTGAACAACCATGGCCTTCAGCAGGTCGAAGTTGTGCTCCCCGGGAAAGCCGGAATTCGCCACGCAGAACACGCGCGGGCATCGCTTGACCCTACCATTGTGATGGAAGGTGCCATCCGCGTTCTTGCGGATATGGGGTGTCGCTAGCGGCAAGAGTCTGTCCATAAAGTTCTTCAGCAGCCCCGGCAGTGTTTGATATCACGCTCTACAAGGAATACCTCTTCTGCTTCAGCTCCTGCCTCTCTTGCCCCTTCTAGCAGCGGTTCGACGATCCGGTGAGTGTTGCTGTTTCGTCCCCGCGGGCTGCCGTTGAAGACCGTCACCTTCATCCAGACCACTCCTCCTACTCCCGCCTGCGACTTCGTCTTGCTCCTCCCTTTAGGCTCTCTCGCTCTCCGTGCGCTTCACCAGTCGCTAGAACGATTCGTCAAGAATCCAGTTCTTCCTATGACGATGCTCAGGACCAAGGACTCATGGCCGCACACGTTGCCACACTATGGGCAACCAATATGAGAATGAACGCCTGGCGCCCGGTAGTAGGCAACATATACGCGCCATACGCTGCACGTTCGCTGTGAAAGGCCAATCTACCTGGCCTTTTGTGATGCGTTCGTTTTTCGAACGGGTTTATCCAGATGTGTCGCGAATCCGAGCGATGGTTGGTTCATAACGGAACGTATATCCGCATGAAGGTGGAGGATGGGACGATCTTGTGGCCGCAACGGCAAGTGGTGGGATGACTTGGCTGACACATGGGCTATTATGCTAGTATGTGTCATCTGCAGTCAACCCTAATGGGGATATATGGTCCGTCTGTTTCGACTCAGGCGTCCTATGCAGCTATGCGTTCGATTATGCACCACCCATTGTTCGTTTTGTGAACACATCGGCAAAAATGTGTTCGGAGACGCGACACCTAGATTTTCCCATGCACCCGCAGGCCGCTGCTGCGCTCTTCCTGCTGCCAAGCTTCGCTTCGTTTAGCATGGGAGTAGCGAACCTGTAACAGTACAGTACGGCTTTTACGGCGACCAGCTGGTCAGGGAATCCGAAGCTCAGCACTACAGGGTCAAGAAAGCAGTGCGCCAATTGCTCGAGGAGGCGGACAGAATCGCCGATGGAGTGCAGCCGGCCTCTCGCTTTGATGATGTCTTCGGCCGGGAGGACCAACTGAGATAGTGATCAAGCGTCATCGACGCTGCCGTATGTCAGCGGCGGTCCTCGGCGGTCCCGACCGAACCAGCGCGCCGTGCCCACTCCGCAGTGGCCAACGTAGCGAAGTACTCTACAGCCACTAGGCCCAGACCTCCGATGAGCGTGACCACTCGCAGCAGGCCTATGGTCGGCTCGAACGGCAGGCCTACCATGTGCTGCACCTGACTAGTAATCGTAGGCTCTGTCAGCGCTAACCACGCAGTCGCACAACATAGCACAAACAGAATGCTTGCAGAAACGACCGCTGCAATTCGAGCGTCGCGTTGCGCGCTCAAGGTGCGTATGCGATCTCCGGCATGGCGACGACCTACGGCAAAACCGCCGAGTACCCCGACAATCAAGTTCGGAACAGGAAAGGCCATGAAAAGGCCATAGATCATGACCGAGTAGAAGACCGCCACACACACAAGGGACAGCCACGAAATGGTGTATAGCGAACCTAACCGGCTACGCAGGAGCGTCGCGTCCAGTGCGAGCCCGGCAAGGAAGCCGGTCCCTGCCATCCATGGAATCCACGGGGTATCGCCAAAGAGCCAGAGCGTCCCCCACCAGCCGAGAAGCATCAGCGCAATAGGGGCGATACTGCCCAGCACGATCATGGACACAGCCCTATCCACCGCTCGCATGCAAGCAAACCTCCGTTGCGCGAATCATCGTAGATATGATGCCAGCTGAGGCGGCCTCTGTCAGGACAACCAGCCAGCTGAGGCGGCCTCTGTCAGGACAACCAGCCATCGGTTTACGGTCGTCCTAACGGATTCGCGTGTCAGCGGCGGCGCTCTGAGGCCCGAGCTGAGCCACCGCACTCGATCCCGTGCGCTGGACATGCTTGCTGGACAGCGATCCTATGCGTCGCGCCCCACCTCGGCAACAGAGAGACCACGGCAAATCTTCAGAGCCAGCCTCTCTGGAATCTCCGAATGGCGGGGAACAGCCTCGACTGCACCCGTTTGAGGGTTGAGCCAGAGTGAGTGCAAACTGCCCTCGCGCTGAAGAACACACCCGTGTCTCCGCAGATGCCGGAGCAGTACACCCCGTTTCACTGGACACTAACCCTCTCGACGACCGCGTCAGGGGGGATGCCACGCAACCCCTGCTCCCTTCGGTCCTCGAGGATCAGGCGGATAGCCTCCGAAAGGCTCTTGAGCGCTTCATCCTTCGTCCTCCCCTGGCCATTGGCGCCAGGCACCTCGGGAGAGTAGGCAATGAACCACTCGCAGTCTTGCTCGATGACCGCTGTAAACTCGTTGGTCATAAGCTCAGGCCCCCTCTGTTCATTCCGGCATGTCTTGACATCTCGGTTTCTCCGCACACTCGGTCCACTGTGGAAAGGCCGCGCTCTGACAATCACAAGGTCTACACCCGAGTTTTCGTCTGCAGCGCCAGCGGCGCAAGATCCAGAGAGGATGATAGCGTCAGGACTGCATTCGGATACCGCTACCAGCACCATCTCGCTGATCAGTGTTTCAGTTGCGGCGATTGCTGGTACCGCCTTCTTGCCGTTACGCCAAGTACCAAGATGATCTTAACACATCGATATCGCGTCAGCACTCAGCCTAGTCTGGCGGATTCGCGTGTCAGCGGCGGCGCTCAGCGGCGCCGGTTGATCCACCGCACCCAAGTTCGTCCCCTGGGCACGCTTGTTAGGCGCCGTGAACCGCTTATCGTCTTCGGAGCTCACTCGTCCAACCTTAGGACGTATTCGGGCTGGTCCCCGTAGTAGTCTCCAGTGGGTTCGAACCCAAGTCGCCGGTAGAACCCCTCCGGGCCTGCCGGGCCGGTCTCGCAGCACGTGTAGAGTTCGCGCATACCCATCGACCGCAAATGAGCGAGCAGCCGATGTATGGCGCGAGCGCCGTATCCTTTCCCCTGAAAAGGCCCTGCAATCATCAGTCTCCAGAGAAACACGCCAGGGCAGTCAATCCCATCGTCGTAGTCCGACCCTAGATGCAGCATTATGAAGCCGACGAGATCGCTGTCCGCGTAGATCGCTCTCACCCACGCTCCGTCTGAATAAGCGGCTTGAGCAAGCGAGACTGCGTTGTCTGCAACCATCCTA
>JAGVTS010000092.1 GCA_019136685.1 Bacillota bacterium
AGAGAATGGATCTTGAAAGACGATTTGCATGTCCTTGCGCGCCTGCCGCAGGTCTTTCCGGCTCAAGGAGAGCCAGTCTTCCCCTTCGAATCGGATCGATCCCGAAGTAGGTTGCTCAAGCCGCATCAGGAGACGCCCGGATGTGGACTTACCGCATCCGCTCTCCCCGACCAGGCCCAGCGTTTCGCCCTTCTGAACATCGAAGGATACTCCGTCGACCGCCCTAACCGCGCCGACTTGCTTCTCCCGGATAATGCCTTGGGTGATCGGGTAATGCTTCACCAGGTCGGTCACACTGAGCAGGGGTTCAGCGCTCATTACGCGGTCGCCTCCTTTCCTGCCTTCACGCACCTGACCGCATGACCCGGTTCGACTGCCACGAGGGGCGCCGCCTCGCGGATTCCCGCGCCCGTGCAGTGGTCATCAGCCAGCGGGCATCGCGGGGCAAACCGGCATCCCTTCGGCATGTCGAACGGGCTGGGCACGACTCCCTCGATTGAGTGCAGGCGGTCCTTGTCTTCAGTCAGCCGCGGAATCGACTGCAGCAGCCCGGATGTGTATGGATGCATAGGGCGGTCGAATATCGTGTCTACATCGCCGGTCTCCACTATCTGCCCTGCGTACATCACAATCACCCTATCGGCTGTCTCGGCTATAACTCCGAGGTCGTGCGTGATCAGCATCACCGACGCCCCGGTGTCCTGTTTCAGCTTGCCTATGAGGTCCAGGATCTGCGCCTGAATAGTCACGTCCAGCGCGGTTGTGGGCTCATCCGCAATCAGCAGGCTGGGGTTGCACGCGAGGGCCATGGCGATCATCACCCTCTGCCTCATCCCGCCGCTCATCTGGTGCGGGTATTGGTCCACGCGCTTTTCGGGCGACGGGATCCCCACCTTGCGCAGCATCTCAATAGCCCGCTCGCGCGCCCGCTGCTTGTCGTGGTCCTGGTGGAGCAGTATCGCCTCCATGATCTGGTCACCCACGGTGAACAGCGGATTTAGGCTGGTCATGGGCTCCTGAAAGATCATGGAAATCTCGTTCCCCCGGATCTCACGCATTTCGTGGTCGGGCAGGGCGAGAAGGTCTCGTCCCTTGAACGTCACCCGGCCGCCGGCGATTTTGCCGGGAGGGGTCTGGATGAGGCGGATCACCGAGAGCGCCGTCACGCTCTTGCCCGATCCGCTCTCCCCCACAATACCCAGAGTCTCGCCTGGCATAACATCGAAGCTGACACCGTCAACCGCGGTGACTCTTCCGTCTTCTGTATCGAATTGAGTGACCAAATCGGTCACCGTCAACAGCGGTCCTCCTGCCATCACTGGCTCCCCCTCACAGTCCCCTAGAGTTCTTTCGCCTGAAGAGCCACGAGCAGAGCGCCGTACTGCACCTCTACCAGGTTCTTAATGGGAACGACTTCGTATGGAAGGTTCTCCTCTATAGTGGTAGCCCAGCCGTCGATTGCAGATCGCAGCTCATCCACTGTGTGCTGAAGCTTCGCCCTCTTGGCTGTGCTATCGCCGCTGCATCCGCAACCGCATTCGCAATGGCCGACGCCCATCGCAGCAAGCTCCTGATCCACAGCGCGCGCCAGCATGCTGGCTATGAGCATCTTGTAGAACACGCCCACGTGTACCGAGTCGACCTCTTGGGCGACGGTTGCGGGCTGCTCCATTCCGGGCGTGTCTTTGGCCCACCGCTCCTGGGTAGCCAGCGACTTGGCGCCCGACTCCACGAACGTGGCCACTGCATCGCGCAGCAGACGCCCTGTGGAATCGGTAATCATCCCCTCGGTGGCCCGAAGTGCCTTGGACATGACCTCGTATACCTGCCTCGACCTGGCCACGCCTTCCATTATGACGTCGCGGCGCGAGCGGTCCAGTTTGGTCTGGTCGCCTATCTTGGCCGACATGAAGTAGGGCACTTCGGTAACCAGCGAGAACGGGTCGCTTATCTTCTCCGCCCACTGGGAGCTGTCACATCCGCCCACGATGTACTGGGCCGGATCGCCCGGGGCGTACTTCTCGTAGTAGTCATAGGCGTC
>JAGVTS010000146.1 GCA_019136685.1 Bacillota bacterium
CATCTCTGCAAGACGCCCTTTCCAGTATAATTTCACCGAGAATGACATTCTACGCCGAAACTGAAAATCCTTCCCCCCATTGCCTCAGAAGTTCAACGGAATCTCCCGGTATTCGCACTCACAAGGGTTGCCGTCCGCCAGCCACATCTTCATATCCGTGAGATCATATATTACTGACCCGATGGTCCTGATTCGTTCCTGATCGGCTCTGCTCTCGTTCACATGATTGCAGATGGAATTGGGCCATCCGACATGATCCCGGAATATGTCCTTGAACGTCTGTACGTTGATGTGCCCGGCCGCCAATGACAGTAGCCTCCTGGTTCTGGAACCCCTCAGTATCGAGTCGGGAAAGGATACCTTTCCGAGGTCGTTCACTGCCGCCTGGTCATACTCGAAGTTGTTGGCATGGCCCATGCAGCCGTTTGCAGCGTACAGATGAAACACCCGTGAGGCTGTGGTTTCTAGATCGATCATGTCCCCCCGCTTGGATCCGATGAGGTAGTTACATGACGACGCGCGTTCGGCCCGCACTACTGCAGAGAGGGCATCCGACATGTTGGAGCTATTCAGAATTCCTCTGAGCACCACGTGCATAGGCACCTTGTAGGGCTTGAATTCATCGCTCGATAGCCCGTTGGCGCACAGGGCGATGCCTGCAGAGTTGATTCCCGTCTTGGCCACAAGCCCTGCCTCAACGAAAGTTACCAACGACGGGCGGTTTGGCTGCTCTACTCTCAGGACTATGCAACAATCGGCTGCGGCGGGCATCCAATCCCAGTTCTGGCCCATGATCATGTGCCCATTCTCAGTGACCTCAGGAGCTGCAGCTGCCGAGGTGCATTCTCTGAACATGGACGAGGCAAATACCACCTCGTATCGGACGTTCAATGTGAGTATCTCAGTGAATGCGACGCAGGCCCCCTCGGCGATTCCGCGCATCTCCTCCGCGATCTCGGCATCGTAAGCTTCGATGGCCGGAATGAACTTGGCAGCTTCCTGTTGTGCCGATGCCCAGTCGAGGCTGCCCCAGTGCTCGAAGAGCCTCTTGTACGCTTCAATCGTGTTCAGAATGTACTCTCTGGCGAGTTCACCATACATGCGGCCGCGCGATCTTGCATCGCCTTGAACAGTGATTGTCGGATAGACTGCTGTGTTCAATTCCACTACCTCCTGTGTTTTTTGGTAATGCGTGAAGAGTATGATCGCCCTGCAACATCTTGATCATTTCAGTAACAACGGTATTCTACACTTCTAATGAAATTCCTCTCTTGGAACGCGCGCCTGCCGCAACACAGTATGTCTCAGAGGCAGCCCGAGATTGGCGTTCTGAACATCTCCAATGCAATGACCGCAGCGACACATGACTCGAATCGCTGCGGTCATCACATAATGCGCTCGTCGTGACCTAGTTGGCTATGCTGCTTGGATCTTCGAAGCCTGAGACTCGCGCCGCCGCGAGCTGATGTAGAATACTGCCACTAGCCCGAGACCAACTACATCGGTAATCGTTCCTGGGATCACTAGGGCGATCGCTGCCACGAAGAGCGCAATTCGTTCGATTGCCCTAAGCTGGAAATGATAGTAACCTTCTAGCGCAATGCTCAGAGCTATGACGCCTATCGCCCCGGTAACACACGCCTGCAGTATCGCCAGGGGCTGCGCATCCAGCATAAGGAGAGCCGGCGACAGCGCGAAGATGAATGGCACGAGGAATCCGGCGCCCGCTAACTTCATCGCCTGCCAGCCCGTCTTGTTGGGGTCGCTCCCGGCTAGTCCGGCGGCGGTGTAAGCCCCTACCGCGACTGGGGGCGTAATCGTCGCCAGGCATCCGAAGTAGAATACGAACATGTGCGCAGCAAGCCTGCCGACACCGAGACGTGTAAGGGCAGGCGCCGCCACCGCACTCGTGAGCACATAACACGCAGTTGTGGGAACGCCCATGCCCAGGAGTATGGCCACAACCATGGTCAGTATCAGCGTCAGCCAGAGGATGCCGTGGCTCATCTCGACCACCGCACCTGCCATTGTCAG
>JAGVTS010000090.1 GCA_019136685.1 Bacillota bacterium
TGAGGACTGGTCGAGTGCGCAGATTGCGGATGCGCTCCAGGAGGTTCTCGATACCGAGGAGATGACCGCTGAGCTCCGAGTCGCCATTGCGCACGAGGTGGCCATGGCCCGGAAACGCGCAGCGGCCGAGGGCGCGGCGGCAGAAGCGAAAGCCGAGGCAGATAGGTTCGCGCTTCGCCAGCGCCTGGGGTTAGTCACCACTCAGGAACTCATCAGACGCGAATCTGACCTCGCCGAAGCCTCCCAGCAAAGCGCCGATGCCCGTGCCGGCGCAGTCGGCAGGATGTACGAGACAGTCATGGGTTTGGCCAACGAGGCCAAGCTGGACGAGCTCAAGGGCATCCGCGAGACCATGAAGGCCTTGCAGCTCAAATACGAGGCCATGGGCGAGGGCTGGGAGCTCTACGCGCTGGCGGCCAAGATGGCCCTGGAGGAGGTCGACGGGCTGATCGGCGACAAGGAGAAGAGCTGGGGCAAGACCCTGGCCGACAACATCCTGCGCAACCTCGGGGCCGTGGGAGATGTCATCATCTCGTATCAGCGCCACGCGGCGACATACGAGAACCCTGTCGAGGCTCTCATCATGACATTGGCTGAACTTGTCATGAAAAGCAGACAGTTTGCGGCCCTGGTCGACGCTCTGAACCCGCTTGTCGAGGAACTCATCGAAATGTTTGGGCAACTCATAGCGCCGCTGGTGCCGATTATCGACATACTAGTGCGCATCCTGACCCCGGTCCTCAGGGCTGTAGGGGCAGTATTCGCCTGGGTTGCCGATGTGGTCGTCGGGATCTGGAACGCGCTAGCAAACACGATCAATTCCTTGCTCGGTTGGCTTGGTGTGAACATCGAAACCATCGAGGCGGACTGGCGCAAGGACTACGGCCTCGACAAGGATCAGGGCGGCAAGGCCGGGACGCAGATCAGCGCGATCACTGGCCCTACGCGCGACCTGCTGGTGGAGCTCATGCGTCCGCTGAGGGTTCTGGACTCGTTGCCTGTGTATGCCGCTAGCGTGGAGAGGGCCATCTACTCCATGCGAGACGCATTCGAGGCTTACGCAGGCGGGCAGGCGGCCGTCAACGGAGCGGCAGCGGCGGTGATCAACAACTACTACTCGATCAGCACAATTAACATCTACAGCTCGGGCGAGCAGGATTTCGACCAGCTGATGGAGTCTCTGGGCCGTCGGGCTGAACTGGCCCTGATAGGGAGTGGTGCTGGATGAGGGTCAAAGTAATCAACGCGTTGGGCGAGGTCATGCTGCTGCCTGAGGAACTGTCGGTGCAGGGCTGGCCCATGGAGGCCGACCTGCCGGGCGTGGAGATCGAGGGACGCGACGGGCAGGAGATCGACGCAGGCATGATCCGGCTGAAGCCTCGGGATGTCAGGGTCACCGGGACGCTTCAGGGACTGAGCAAGGATGATGCGGACCGGATACGCGAGATGGTGGCGGGGTTCGTCTACAGGGCGAACCCCTTGCGCTTGTATCGGCATGAGCTCTCGGAGCGGTACATGCTGGTGTATGCACAGAAGATCGATCACGCGTACCTGACGGGCCGGCATGGCGGCCGGCTGTTTACACTGGACATCGGGTTTCGCGCGGCCAATCCAGCTCTGCTCGGGGCAGACCAGAGCGTCACGATTACTACGGCGTCAGCGAATGTAAACAACCCGGGAACCGCTTCGGTGAGCCCTGTGGTGACGATTGCAGGGGCCATCACTAACCCCGTCATCGCCAACGGGACCACGGGGCAGACGCTAGGCCTGACGATGGCCATTGGGACGGGTGAGTCGGTGGTCGTGGATTGCGATAGGTTCACGGCGACCAAGGGCGGCGTAGGCGTGGTGAGCGCGCTCGGGGAGGCCTTCCTCGCGGGCGGCTTCACCCTGGCACCGGGCGTCAACGCCATCACAGTCGCGGGCACGGGGACCAAGAATGTCAAGATCGAGTGGACGCCGCGATACTACTAGATATCCAGGGAGGGATGTATGATGTCAGAACATCCTGAGCTGCCGGACCTGATACGCA
>JAGVTS010000082.1 GCA_019136685.1 Bacillota bacterium
CGATGAGTATGAATCTTCTCAAGGCCACGGCAAGAACCTGGACGTAGATGAGGACGGGCCGGCAAGACAGGCTGTTGATTCGGGTAAGGTCATTCAGTTTCCCATGGATCGTGTCGGGAATACCGGGAGGTGAGGCGTGAGCATACCTGAGATATCAGGATGGTTCTGAATCGCGTCTATGAGGGGATACGGGATCAAAGACTCTATCATGGGAGGTATGATGCTAGATGAAACGGTGGAAATCAGTACTTATCTTCTTGGTCGCAAGTATGATTATGCTTTCCTTAACAGTGCCTTCGTTCGCGGCCAAGGACAGAATTCTTGCCTACACTACTCTTGACGAACCGTTGGCCAGAGCAGTATTTGAGGCATATGAGAAGGACACCGGAGTGAAAGTGGAATGGGTTCGTCTATCTACTGGAGAAGCAGTGGCGAGGATGGAAGCTGAGAGGAAGAACCCACAGGTCGACATATGGTTCGGCGGCGTAGGCCTCGGCCACATTGAGGCGAAGGACAAGGGACTCACCACGCCTTACGTGTCGCCTAACGCGAAGAACATTCCTGCTAAGTTCAAGGACAACGACGGATACTGGACAGGGATATACGCAGGCGCTTTGTGCTTTGTCTCCAACATCAACCGCCTGAAGGAGCTTGGGCTTGAGGCTCCGAAGTCCTGGGCAGACGCGCTGAAGCCGGAATTCAAGGGGCATATACAGATGGCGAACCCTGCCTCGTCAGGCACAGCGTATAACGTCATAGCCACCGTTGTGCAGCTGTGGGGAGAAGACAAAGGCTTTGAATACATGAGGGATCTTCATAAGAATATCTCACAGTACACAAAGTCAGGTTCGGCGCCGGGCAAGAATGCGGCCATCGGTGAGATCCCGGTAGGTTTGGGCTATGCCCATGACCAGGTTAAGCTGATAAGCCAGGGGTACCCCCTTGTTGTTACCTTCCCGTCGGAAGGAACGGGCTTCGAAGTCGCGTCAATATCATTGGTCAAGGGAGGGCCCAATCCGGAGCTCGCGAAGAAGCTCGTCGACTGGGCATTGACCGAGCGGGCGGCGAAGCTATATGCAGCCGAATGCGTTGTGCCCTTCGTGGATGTCCCTCTTAAGAAGGGAGCTATCCCCATATCGCAGGTGAACACGATAGACCAGGACGACGTTTGGGCCGCTGCGAATTCCGAGCGACTGATAGAGCGCTGGCAGAACGAAATCTACCGTAGGTAGTCGCCGGCTGGAGACTGAACCGGGGGCAGGGAAGAGCGCGAGTCTCTTCCCTGTGCCCCTGGGCGCCTGAGTCCTGACGGAGGCAGCTGTCTCGGACTTCGCACGTTGACTGATTCTTACGAAAGGAGTGGCCTGATCGCTCCGCGTTCGGGGGATTGTACAAGGCCGGCGACTATGAAGGAGAGTAAGTCAAACACGTCTACCAGGTGGGTTGAAGCCAAGCATGAACTGGCAATGGTATGGCGGAATCCGATGCTGCTAACTGCCATACTGGCGGTATCCGCGCTGCTTGTTGTGTTTGTGATATACCCGATAGTCAAAGTTGTGTTGGTCAGCCTTCAGCCCAAAGGGGAATGGAGCCTGGACACATACAGGTATCTTCTGTCTCAGTGGTGGCTCAGGCAGACATTACGCAACAGCATTCTGCTTGGAGTGATCGTAGCGACTCTTGGAACCATAGTAGGTTTCACTTTCGCGTACGCTCTCAATCGCGGGGATATTCCGCGGAAGAGGTTCTTCCGACTCATGGCGCAGCTTCCAATCATATCACCGCCGTTTATGTTCTGCCTGTCTGTCATTCTTCTGCTCGGACGGAACGGCATAATAACGAAGCAACTGCTCGGATTGAAGGGCTTTGACATTTACGGCCTGAAAGGGCTCGTTCTCGTCCAGACACTGGGCATGTTTCCGGTGGCGTTCATGGTTCTCGACGGTGTGTTGCAGGCGATAAACCCCGATCTTGAGGAAGGCGCCTTGAACCTCGGCGCATCGAAGGCCAAGCCAGCAGCTGGCTTTTGGTTTTTGTGACGTCTCTTGCGGACTTCGCGAATCCGATGGTGATCTCGGGCAAGTTCGACGTTCTGTCGGTTCAGGCGTATTTCCAGTTCACGGGTATGTACAATATGCCCAGAGGATCCGCTGTTGCGATTCTTCTGTTAGTCCCGGCTATGCTGGCGTTTGTGGTTGAACGCTACTGGGTGAGCAGAAGATCATATGTGACCGTGACGGGAAAACCCACTACCTACAGAATAATAGGGCCATCGAGGGCGACAAAGCGCATCCTGACTGCCGTTTGCGCGCTGATATCCGGCGTCATTCTGCTGTTCTACATAACAGTGGTTGCCGGCGCATTCGTGAGACTTTGGGGTATCGACTGGACCTTCACTCTGGATCATTTCAGATATGCATGGGATGTAGGTAGGGATAGCATAAAGTCCACTCTGGTTCTTTCCGCCTGGGCGACTCCAATAACAGGACTGCTCGGCATGGTAATTGCCTTTCTTCTTGTGAGGACTAAGTTTCCCGGCAAGAGCGTCCTGGGCTTCACATCAATGCTTGCCTTTGCCGTTCCGGGGACTGTAGTAGGTATAGGCTATATCCTGGCCTTCAACCAACCTCCGCTGCTACTGACAGGGACAGCCGCGATCATCGTCCTTTGCTTCGTATTCAGAGAGATGCCCGTGGCTATAGAAGCCGGGGTCGCATCTTTGATTCAGATAGATCCGTCCATCGAGGAGGCATCGACGAACCTGGGGGCAGACACATCGTACACGTTCCGTCGCATTACCATGCCTTTGGTGAGGCCCGCGCTGATTGCGGGTCTGTCATATTCCTTTGTGCGTAGCATGACCGCGGTCAGCGCTGTCATCTTTCTAGTATCTGCAAGGTGGAACCACCTTACATCGCTGATTTATGCCCAAACAGAGATAATGCGTCTCGGAGCTGCAAGTGTGCTATCGCTTTTCCTCATAATCATAGTGATTGTCATATTTGGACTGATGCGTGCTTTCCTCGGCGAACCGGTAACGCGCATAAGGGTCGGGAGTTAGGGGGATTGTGCCGTAATGCCAACTGAACATGCCAGTGTGGTTTTGGACAGATTAGTCAAGGTGTTCACAGGCGGCGGAAGGGATGTTGTTGCTGTCAATAATGTCTCTCTATCCATAGAGCCCGGCGAGTTGGTGACATTGCTCGGACCTTCAGGCTGTGGCAAAACAACCGCTCTCAGGATGGTGGCCGGATTCGAGATGCCCACTTCAGGCAGGGTATTCATCGGAGAGAAGGACGTAACGAGTACGCCTCCGAACTCAAGAAATACGGCTATGGTGTTTCAAAGCTATGCGCTGTTTCCTCATATGACGGTAAGGGAGAACATAGGTTACGGCCTGCGCTTCAGAAACATATCGAAATCCGACGCCGGGCAGAAGGTTGAACGGATAATGGAACTCGTTGGACTCAGCGGGTTCGGCGACAGATCCCCGAATCAGCTCTCAGGCGGCCAACAACAGAGAGTGGCCCTCGCCCGGGCCCTGGTGGTTGAGCCAAGAGTGCTCCTATTTGACGAACCTTTGTCCAACCTAGATGCCAAACTGAGAGAGCAGATGAGAGGCGAAATCCGTCGTATCCAGAAGAATCTGTCTATCACCGCTGTCTACGTGACCCATGATCAGAACGAAGCGATGAGCATTTCCGATAGGGTCGTGGTCATGCGCGAGGGGCAGATTGAGCAGGTGGGAACGCCTGAGGAGATATACGCGAAGCCGTCCACTCGTTTCGTTGCGGATTTTGTGGGAAAGGTGAATTTCGTCCCTGTCACAATCGGAGAATCAAGGGGAGAGGACACCAGTATTGAGCTGTTCGGGCAACAGACGATAGTCCCAAGGGTCCCCTACCCGGCCGGTGAGACTCATCTGGCCGTGGTACGGCCTGAGGAATTGCAGCTCGTACCGGCAGATAGCGGATTCGTGCATGGCGAGGTCGCGTTCCGCACCTACCTGGGTTCAGTAGTTGAATACGACATATCTCTGGGCGACGGGTCGACTTTGATGGCTATAGAGTATAATCCAAAGGCCAGGCCGCCTTTTGAGGTAGGCGATGTAGCCGGCATTTCCTTTGACCTCAGCAAACTGCACCTTTTGAGATGACGCAGAGGAATCTGACGGTCGACAGAGAACTCCCGTAGGGGAGGCAGTGGCAGGTGATGAGGACTAAAGGACAGATCGAAGCCGAGATCAGCCAGGCTATCCTGAAGTTTGAAAAAGAGCATATCGGGCGCGGGCCTGAAGAGATCAGGGCTTTCGTCGTCGCTGACATGATAGTAGTCAGGGAACGAGGCGTCTTGACCCCTGCGGAGATCCATTTGGCCACTACATCCGATGGGAAAGAGCTCATTAAGCAGTTCCGCGCCTGCCTGGTGGAGAACTCCCGTATGCTGCTGGCTTCGATGATAAGGGAAATAACAGGCAGAGAGACTGTTGCCCTTCATTCGGATGTGTGCACAAGTTCGGGTGAGCGTGTGCTTGTATTCTGCCTTGACGATAACCTCGAAATCCTGCTTGAGCGGGGTAAGAAATAGCTGCGGCGCGGGATCCGCAATTCGCTAGCCGGCCGGCAGGAGACTGCTCGCCGGCGTCGAACCATCACATTGGTTAAGAAACATAACTAATAATTCGACGAATCCCGGTACGTCCAGTGTTGGCCTTGGCGGGAAGTGATGCAGGGAGTTGACAGATCCATGGAACAGGGACGAAACCCCCAGGCAGCAAGAGATCACAATAGGTCGCTCATGCTCCGCTTGGTACGCGATCGCGGGCCGATATCCCGGGCGGAGCTGGCAAGGGCAAGCCTCCTGAGCAAACCGGCGGTTACGGACATCGTGGATGGCCTGATCCAGCACGAGCTTGTGCGGGAGACGGTGAAGGGCGACGCCGCCGTGGGCCGCAAGCCCATGCTTCTAGAGATCAACCGCGAGGCCATGTGGGCCATAGGCATTGACCTATCCCGTGACCACGTGGATCTCCTCATCACTGATCTCATGGGATCAGTGTGCCGCTTTATGTCGCGGCGAATCTCCTTTGATGATGAGGACGAAGGTTACCCTGAGCGAGTTGCCAAGTGCGTTACCGACGTTATCCGCGATTCCGGTGTGCCCGCGTCTCGGATAGCCGGCATTGGGGTCGGCTACCCCATGCCCCTAAGCCATGTGCGCCGCATGATCGTGTGCGACGGTCAGATGGTAGGCTGGAAGACTGTCCAGCTAAAGCAGTTGATTGAGCGGGAATTCGGCGTACCTGTGTATCTTGATAACGACGCGAACGTGGCCGCGCTCCATGAGAGATGGCACGGCGTTGCCGACTCATTCAGGGATTACCTGTTCATCCTGGTCGGGAACGGTGTGGGCATGGGCATCGTTCTGGGCGGGGCGGTCTATCGCGGAGCCAGCGGCATAGCGGGCGAAATCGGGCACATGAGCATAGATCCTGACGGACCGCAGTGCCTCTGCGGGAGTCGTGGGTGCCTCGAGACGCTTGTATCCGTGCCGTGCCTGCTTTCAGAGGTTGCTCAGGCGGGCGGTGTTGCAGAACCGCGAACCGGTGTGCAGTGGGCCTCACCGGCGCTTGATGACGTGGTGGGGCGGGCTCTTGCCGGCGACCCTATTGTGACTTCCGCCGTCGGGGAGATGACGAAGCGCCTAGCCGTGGCCGTCACGAACCTTGTGAACACCTTCAATCCCGAGGCGGTAGTGATCGGAGGGCCCATCGCTAGACTGGGAGACTGCCTCATGATTCCGTTTCGTGAAGCCATGGCCGCGAGGGCTCATCCGCTATTTGCCGACAAAACGCGCTTGGTACTCTCAAGATACTCACAAGATGCCGTGGCGAGGGGAGCCGCCATGCTTGTGGTCGAGGACTTCTTCGAAAGTCCACAGCGTTACGTGCCGGAGCTTGCGGGAACTCAGGTCAATGGGCGATTTCAGCTGTCGTAACACTCCTGGCAGCGCCGGTTGCTTCAAACCGAAAGGAGGGCGATGTGCGCTCACAGTGCGGGTTTCGTCAGAAGCTAGTGCGATGGATGAATCAGGTGCGTAGTCTGGATGGCCGCAATCTGGATGACTGGCGACTGGATGGAATCTGATAGAGGGAGGGTTTGACGTGAAATCGTCATGGATGCAACGAATCTCTCTCCTTGCCATCGCTGCACTGTTGCTCGCTGTCTCGGTGACGCAGGCCGCCGGGGTCACACTTCAGATCACTGCCAACGCTGTCAAGGGAGGGAAGAACACTCAGGATGCTGAGTGGATTGAGACAGTAATCCCCGAGTTCGAGAGGGAGATGAAAGCGCAAGGGCAAGACGTCCGGGTCCAATTCCTGCCCGCGGGGATTCAGGACGAGGACTACAAGGCGAGGCTTGCTCTGGACATCAAGGGCGGAGGCGGACCGGACGTGATCGCTTTTGATCACTTCTGGGTGCCCGAGTTCGCTGAGGCCAAGTTTCTGATGCCTATCGACAACTACCTGAAGGCGTGGCCGGAGTGGGGTCAGTACTTCGACTCGATGAAGGCCATGGGGAGTTTTAGGGGCAAGACCTACTTGATCATGGGCGGCACTGACGTGAGGATGATCTACTACAACAAGGAGCTGTTCAAGAAGGCCGGCATTCCGGTTCCGTGGCAACCTAAGGATTGGAACGAACTGCTTGCTGCTTGCCGCATCATCAAGCAGAAGCTGCCCGGTGTGACTCCCATCCAGCTTAACGCGGGCGTGGAGATGGGCGAGGCCACCAGCATGCAGGGGTTCTATATGGCCCTGCAGGCGACCGGAGGATGGATCTACAACTGGGATACGGGCAAGTGGATCGTCAAGAGCCCTGGTCTGCTCGATGCGCTCAATCTCTACAAGGCAATCTACGTAGATGAGAAACTGGGAGACGCGATGCTGCAGGTATCGCCAAAGGCGCGCGACAAGTCATTCGCTCTTTATCAGGCGGAGAAGATTGCGATGTACATCGAGGGCACCTGGATGTGGTCGTCGGTGATAGCGCCCAGCGGGGCGTGGGGAATCCCCGACCGTGACGCCAGGATAGGCTGGGCGGCCTTCCCCGGAAGCGGCAAGCCCGGCGCGCCTCCGATTGCCAGCGTATCCGGCGGAACAGGCTGGGTCATCAACCCCAACACCAAACACCCTGACCTGGCGTTCCGGCTTCTTGCCAAGCTCAATTCGGCGCAAGCCCGCATTGATTACTGGCTGAAGAAGCCCGGCATCCCGCCGAGAAAAGATCTGGCAGATGCTCCCGAGGTCAAGGCGAACCCGTTCATATCCGAAACAACCAAGAGACTTGTGCCCTACACCACGTATAGACCGGGCAGTCCCCTCTACCCAGAGGTGTCGTACCAAGTTCAGCTCATGACTGAGCGAGTTGTCACCGGGCAGATGACACCTGAACAGGCGCTGGACGCTTACGCTAAGGCAGTAGCCGGAATCGCCGGAGATGCGAACGTGGAGATCGCAAAGTAGCCCACATGAGTCGCTTGGGACGAGCACGGCCAGGCGATGGTCGAAAGATCGTCGCCTGGCCCGGAAAGGGGCGCCTGATGGTCGATGAGAATGCAGTACGACAACCCTATTCTCTCCCGTAGGGCCGCGGCTGTCTTCGCGCTGCCGACGCTGGTGTTCATCGGCGTGTTCCTGGCGTTTCCCGCCCTTTGGGCCATATACATCGGTCTCACTAACCTCAGGCTCACAGGGATTTCGGCGATTCAGCCCAGATTCGTGGGGTTTGCCAACTTCGTATCGATACTCCGCGACTCCTTCTTCCACAACTCGCTCAGGATCACTGCTCAGTTCGTCTTGGGCTCCGCACTGATCGGGCAACTTCTCCTCGGCCTGCTTCTGGCGGTGTTGCTCTACAACGTGAAAGGTCCGATCAACGACATCGTCTCCAGCATCGTGATTCTTGCCTGGATAATCCCTGAAGTCGTGGTAGCGTATCTATGGGTGGCGTTTCTCGATTACGATTTCGGCCTGCTGAACGCGACGCGGAACCTCCTGGGTATGCCCGCGGTGAACTGGTTCTTCAGCCACCCGGTCCTCTCGATCATTATCTTCAACACGTGGAGAGGCACTGCGTTCTCAATGCTTCTGATGGGGGCGGCCTTGCAGACGATACCTCCGTCTTTCCTCGAAACCGCCGACGTTATTGGCGCGTCCGAGTGGAGGAAATTCCGCGACATCATGCTTCCGCTCATCCGCCCTCACATAATTACGAACGCCGTGCTCATCACAATCTGGACCTTCAACGTATTCGGCCCATTTCTGCTCACAGGCGGCGGACCGGCCTTTGCGACCGATCTTGTGTCCATATACACCTACAGAAACGCTTTCAAATACTTCAAGCTCGGTTACGGCAGCGCCATATCCACGATCATTCTGGCGATAAACTTGATCCTTGCGTCGGTATACATGAAGCTTGCGCGCCGGGGGAGGGCATAGACATGAAGAGAGCTCTGTCTGTTGTGGCGCTGCTTCTCATAGCGGCGCTTTTCGCCCTGCCTATCCTGTGGCTTGTTACCGCGCCCTTCAACCCAAAACCCACCCTGGGGTTGCAGCTTGCGAAGCCCACTCTTCGAAACTTCGAAGGGGTGTTCAGAAACCCTACTGCAGTGAGGGGCCTGCGGAACAGCCTGCTGCAGGCGGCGGCCGCCATGCTCATTGCCACGCCCGTCGCGACCATGGCGGCCTATGCGTTCTCCCGGGCATCATTTCCGGGCCAGCATACTATCTTGTACTTCCTCATACTTCTTTCCAGCGTTGTATCCGGCGTATCGGCCATGGTTCCGCTCTACGTTCTCATGCAGACTCTCGGACTCATAGATAAGCATGTCGGGCTGGTCATGGTATATGTAGGAGGGCTTCTGCCCACCAACATGTTCATAATGAAGGACTTCGTGGACTCGATCCCCAGGGCTTACGAGGAGGCAGCGCTTGTGGACGGAAGCACTCCACGGCAGGTACTGCTCAACATCGCGTTCCCGCTGTGCCGGCCGGGGATGGCGGTTATCGCGGTCTTGATCTTCGTGAGCACCTGGAGTAACTTCCTGATGCCGTTCATACTGCTTCGATCCGCGTCCAAGGCGCCGGCGTCGGTGGCCATATACACGTTCTTCAACGAGGTCGGAATCCCGCTGATCGGCCTGATTGCCGCCTATTCCTTCATATACACGCTGCCGGTTGTAGTTCTGTACCTCATCGTGAACAGGAAATTCGGCTTCAGGTTCTACGGCGGTATCAAGGGTTAGGTAGATTCAGGGCAAGGGGTTGCCAGAGGCGGGGGGTTGACATGGCAGGGGTACATCTGGAAGACGTGTCGAAGAGCTTCGACAAGGTGCAGGCTGTATGCGATGTTACCATCACGATTGCAGATGGAGAGTTCTTCACATTGCTGGGCCCGTCGGGGTGTGGAAAGACAACGACCCTCAGAATGGTAGCCGGGCTCGAGTCGCCTACCTCCGGGCGGGTGTTCATCGGCGATCGCGATGTCACGAAGGAGCCTCCCAAGAACAGGAATGTAGCTATGGTCTTTCAGAATTATGCGCTCTACCCGCACATGACTGTTGCGGAGAACATCGGGTATCCGCTGAGAATACGGAACAAGCCTCGTGCCCAGATCGACAGGCGCGTTGTCGACGTTGCCGAGGGCCTGGCTATAGGCGACATATTGAGCCGTCGGCCAAGCGAGATCAGCGGCGGGCAGCAGCAAAGGGCTGCGCTTGCCCGCGCCATCATCCACGAGCCCGACGTGTTCTTGTTTGATGAACCCCTATCGAATCTGGATGCGAAACTGAGGGCAGATGCCCGTACCTTCCTCAAAGACCTGCAGGCCCGGATGGGGATCACAACAGTGTACGTTACGCATGATCAGTCTGAGGCGATGGCCATGTCCGACCGGGTTGCTGTCATGGACCAAGGCACGGTGGTTCAGATCGGTCCGCCTCTTGAGGTGTACCGTCGTCCGGCCAGCGTGTTCGTGGCCGACTTCTTGGGCAATCCCTCAATGAACCTGCTGAAGGGGAATCTCACGCTGCACGAAGGCACACCGGCGGTGCAATTGGGCGCCGCAGCGGTGCCGCTGGTCCAGCCTCCGCCGGGCATTGAGCGAGTAGCTATGGGCGATGCGGTCACTCTGGGCTTGCGTCCGGAGGACATTAGCATTCACATTCAGGGAGGCGAAGATGGGATTCCCGGCGAGGTGCACGTCGTGGAACCGCTGGGAAGCGAGACCCTTGTGAGCCTCAAGACCTCCGTAGGCTCGGTAAAGGTGAAGGTCTTTCACGATATGGACCTGGCGCCGGGAGATGTGGTGAGGTTGGTTGCCAATCCTGCTCGGGTACGCCTTTTCGATCGGGCGGGAACGGCCATAGGTCTGGCATGACGCGGCAGATGCTTGAAAGGCAGGCGAATCTGGCGATGCACCTTGAGCCGAGTGTAGCGGGGTTGCGCAAGTACCGCGGCGTCCTTGGCCCGGTCGATTCGCGCACTGTTCGGCGTATCGCGTTCCTGGTTCCTCCGGGTGCGGCTGAAATCCTGATCAAGCTGAGCTATGACCCGTTTGTCGAGGATGCCGGCCGTGGCCCGGACACCCCGGGGTTTCGCAAGCGTTGGGAGCGCGAGATTCAGCGGTATCGCGCCACGATCGGCAAGTGGGGAGGTACGGAAGTCCTTCAGCACTACGAGCGCTTCCTGGAAGAGGCGTGCGACTGCATGGGGCCGATGCGAAACCTGCTCAACCTGGCAGTGTTGGATTCTGCGGGCAGGTTCCGCGGGCGTTGGGACTCGGCGTGCCACTTTGATCAGTGGGTATCGGTAGGGAAGACCTGCTCTGATCCTGGGTTTGCGGCAGGGCCGATTCCGTCGGGCGAATGGAGCATTCTGCTAGAGTGCCACGCAGTAGTAACGGACGCATGCACCTATCAGCTGGAGATCGGATGGCGCACATCGGAAGGGCGTTGGTACCGGGGCGAATTGCACGCCCACACTACGCACAGCGACGGAGCGCTTTCTCCGCGGGGGCTACTGGAGGCAGCTACCCAGGCCGGTCTGGACTTCATTGCTGTTACTGATCACAACACTATCACTGCGCTGGACTTAGCATCGCGGGAGCCGACGGTCGGGAGTGCGGGTCTTCCAATGGTGATACCTGGGCTCGAGCTTACTACCTTCTACGGCCATGCGGTCGCTCTGGGTGTTCGTGAGTACGTATCTTGGCACGAGGCGAAGCTGGACGGCGGGATGAGCACACTCGCGTCGACAGTGCACGAGATGGGCGGACTGTTCGTAATAGCTCACCCTTTCAGCCCGGGTTACCCTGTGTGCGCCGGGTGCCAATGGGAGTATGAGAATACCGATATGAGCACGGTAGACCTCATGGAAGTGTGGTCCGGCCCATGGCAGAGGGGCATCCTGTGGAATGTCCCTGCCGTGAGATGGTGGGAGGCGGAGCTTGCGCAGGGCCGTCGGATAACCGGAGTTGCGGCGCGCGATGTGCATCAGCGGCAGGAGCTGTTCAAGCCGGGCACGGCCGATACCTGCGTATGGGCTCGATCTCTCACAGTAGACGCAATCCTGGAAGGACTGAAGTCGGGGCGAGTGTTCATGACATCCGGCCCACATGTCCGCTTTTCGTTGACTACGGCGGGCTCGCCGGGGACGTACATGCCTGGCGATGAGGCATGGGCGCCGTGGGGGGAGAGTGTTGAGCTAAGCGTGTCGGTTCATGCAGAAGGCTTGGCGGGGTCTGCACTTGTCCGCATCATTCGCGGAAGGTCGGGTAGGCGCGCCGAAGCACTCTTCTCTGCAGAGGCGGATACATCCGGCGCCGACCTGGTTTTCACCGACGTGCCGCCGGACCGCTCCTGGTACAGATGCGAGCTCACAACTGCCGAGGGTCATCTCCTTGCTATTTCCAATCCTATCTACGTGGAACGGGGTGACTTGAGCTCATGAAACCCATAGAAGCCGTCTTGGTTGCGCATACACACTGGGACCGCGAGTGGTACCTCCCATTCCAGCAGTTCAGGGCGAGGCTCGTGGGCGTTGTGGATTACGTGATTGAGCTTCTGGAGAGGGACGAAAGGTTCACAAGCTTCACTCTGGACGGTCAGTCTGTCGTTGTCGAGGACTACCTTGAGATACGCCCGGAAAACCAAGCCCGGCTCAGGGCCCTAGTGCGCGCCGGGCGGCTTTTGATCGGCCCGTGGTATGTTCTGCCCGACGAGTTCCTCACTTCCGAGGAGGCAATACTGCGTAACTTGTTGCTTGGGCAGGCGATAGCGAGGCAGTTTGGGCGCTCAATGGACGTAGGCTATGTGCCGGACCCATTCGGCCACATTGGGCAACTCCCTCAGATTCTCAGGGGTTTCGGTATCGAATCCGCCATGTTCTCACGTGGAATGGGGGACGAGGGCGAAACCTTGGGGGCCGAGTTCCGTTGGCGGGCGCCCGACGGAAACGAGGTGCTGGGGCTGTGGCTCACTGAGCACTATGGCAGTTTCGCGCCTCGGGGCTGTTTCAACCCGTGGGACTCGGATGAACGATTCAGCGCCCAGGGGTCTCGATACGGAGGTCGCCGCGAAGGCAAAGCAGGCGGCGCCGACGCGGACCTTGGTTTCGCGCAAGATCTGATTGCCCGGCTTGCAGCGCGGTCCGGGACAGGCGTAGTGGTCCTGATGGCCGGATCAGACCACCTTGCTCCCAGGGCCGACCTGCCTGCCATGGCAGAGAGTCTTCAGCACGGCCTGGGGTCCGTGGTCGATCTCGTGATCGGAAGCCTTGAGGACTACGTTCGCAGGGTAGCGGCACGCCTCACGTCTTTCGGGATTCAGCTCGCAGCGCATGACGGCGAGTTCCGAGGGAGTCGATATCAGAACATTCTGCCCAGTGTGCTTTCTGCGCGAGTGGGGCTGAAGCAGGCAAATCACCTCACCGACAATCTGATCACGAGGTACGCCGAGCCGCTAGCCTCCGCCGCCTGGCTCATCGGCGGCAACGATTACCCAACCGGCCTGCTCCGCGCCGCGTGGAAACCATACCTGCACAACCAGGCGCATGACTCAATATGTGGCTGCTCCACAGACCAAGTCGCCATGGAGATGGAGGCACGGTATGTACAGGCCCAGGATATTGCCACCGCAGTGGCATCGGAGAGCTTGGCGTCGATTGCGCGGAGGGTGAATACTCATGCGGGCGCAGAGGCCTCCACCGCGGATACGCTCCCGCTCCTGGTCTTCAACCCAAACCCATGGCCATGCGACTCTATTGTGGACGCACGCGTGCCTGTTGGAGAAGGTATCGAACAAGGCGCGGGCTTCGCTGTGCGAGGCTGGAATGGAGAATACCTGGCGGATGCTCAGACAGGTGGGGAGTATCCGTGCGAGGCTGCGCAGTCGGGACCTCCCGCGATCCTCCCTGATCAGGTGTTACGCGGTGAGCCTCACGTGAACTTGTGCTTCCCTGCAGAGGCGCTTCCTCCGATGGGGTTCCGCGTGTACTTCGTCTCGCCGCGCCGCGACGGCCGAAGCGACCAGGATACGCCGCACGTGCAAGTAAGCGATGGCATGCTTGAAAACGACCGGCTTTCGGTGTCGGTTTCCGACAGCGGGAGCGTGGACGTTCACGACAAGAGAATCGGGCGAGTATACCGCGGGCTCAATGCGTTCGAAGACTCAGGCGATATCGGGGATGAGTATGATTACAGCCCGGCGCTTGACCTGCCCGTATTGTCTGGGGGCACGCGCGCCTCAGTGCGCGTCGTCCGTGCGGGACCGCATGTAGGGACATTGCGGGTGCAGATCCCGTTTGAGATTCCTGTCGGGGCCGATTATCGCGGTCGACGACGGTTTGCCGACGCGACGAGGGTGGACGTGGTGACGTACGTCACCCTCACGTCGGTATCGCCTTACGTCGCCTTTCGCACAGAGATAGTCAACACCGCGCGAGACCACAGGTTGAGGGCGCTTTTTGCAACCAGCGTGAGGACGGACTGCGTGTACGCGCAAGCCCAGTTCGATGTGGTGAGGCGACAAGTCGCGCCGCCTGAGCCGCGCCCAGAGTGGCTTCAGGCGCCCGCCCCTATCTGGCCCTTCCAGGGCTTTGTGGACGCAAGTGACGGGCGGGCGGGGATCGCCGTGGTCACGCGCGGGTTGCCTGAATGTGAGTGCCTCACCGATGAAGACGGCAGTGTAGTCCTGGCTGTAACGCTACTTCGCTGCGTGGAGTGGCTGTCGCGGGATGATCTCACTACAAGGGGCGGGCACGCGGGCCCTCCCGTTCATACTCCGGGGGCGCAATGCCAGGGAAGTCACGTATTCGAGTATGCGGTCGTTCCGCACTTAGGCACGTGGGCTGCGGGCCGCATGGCGCAGATCGCCCGCGAGTACTTGTCGCCTCCGGTGTGCTTTGCGGCATCTGTTCATCCCGGCGATATCTCGGAGGATGTATCCCTCCTGGAGCTTGCGAATGGCCCTGCGCTGATCACCGCCGTCAAGAGGGCTGAGGCCGATGACGCCTTGGTGGTTAGGCTCCACAACCCGACCCCAGATGAGGCGGATGCGACACTGATATCGAGAGTGCCTCTGGGGAATGCGGTGATGGCGAGGTTGGATGAGACACCGGGCGAGAGCCTTCAGATCGAGCGCGGGCCCTATGCCGTCGCCAGTCCCGGCGCAGCGGGGAAGCCGGCCCAGTGCAGAATTGGGATCCGGTTGAGGCCGAAGCAGATAGCCACTGTGCTTCTCTACCCGGCCACGGATACGCCGGGCTAGCGGATTTCAGATGCCGAAGAAACGGCGTATGACGGCTGCAACGGCGCACTCCTCATTGGACGGAGCTACGAACGCAGCCTGCTCCTTGGCATACGGATGCGCGTTGTCGACTGCGATGCCCATTCCGGCTGCCTGGATCATCTCTACATCGTTCATATTGTCGCCTACAGCCACAGTGTCGGCGGGGTCCAGACCCAGGGTTTCGCAGAGGACAGAGAGGGCAGCGCCCTTCGACACACCCGGGGGGAGTAGTTCAAGATAGCATGCATCGGATTCGACTAGCGTCCCTTCGGGGAACACAGCGTGAATCTCTCGATGCAATATCCCAAGGCATTCGGACTCGCCGATGATAAGGAACTTGGTGGGCGGCATGTGTGTCTGTCCGCTCTCCAGAAAAGCCGTCAAATCGCCTACTTCAATGCAGTCTACACGGTCTTTCTTTGCGTAGCCCCTTACCACCGAGTCGATTCTCGCTACGTACACTTTGCCGTCGATGTACACGTGTGTTCTGACATCAAACCCGGATGCGACCTTGAGGGCCTCGATGGCCTGATCCATGGGCAGGTTTCGCTCGAAGAGTGTTTCGCCTCGCTCAAGGTCGACGATCTTCGCGCCGTTGTACAGTATAGCGGGAGCATTTATCTTGAGGTCGCGGGCATAAGGAATCGTCGACTCTTCAATCCTGCCAGTTGCGAATGTAAAGAGAGCGCCTGCGGCCAGGAGTCGTTGCACAGCCTGGCGGTTCTCTTCGGGGACCTCTTGCCTGGCGTCTACCAAAGTGCCGTCGATATCTGTTACGAGCATCTTGTAGTTGGACATAATCACACCGCCTTAAGCCCTGATTCGGTACTTCCGGGGTTAACCCTGCATGCGTGAGGAGGGAGTACACATGGTCGACGTCGTAGCCGTCAGTCGTTCGATCTTCTGCGACCTCATATTCACAGGGCTTCCGGGAGCACCCCAGCCCGGTCAGGAGCTCTACGCCCAGGGCTTTGCATTGTGCCCCGGAGGGATGGCCGCCAACAGCGGAATGGCCCTCGCCAGGCTTGGCCTGAAGACCGGGATTGTGGCGCGGCTCGGTCGGTATCCGTTGGGAGACGTCCTTCTCTCGCAGCTTGAAGTGGAGAACTTGGACTTGTCGCATCTGGAGGTTACAGAAGACGAGCCCACTGCGGTGAGCGTGGCCATGTCAACCCCTCTCGACAGATGCTTCATCACTTACCCTTCGCCCTCGTTTCCATACGGACGCGATCCCACGATCATCGACTTTGACTTCCTAGCGAACGTGCGCCATGTTCTAGTGAGCGCGTCGGATGTGACCCCAGATCAACTTGCGCGAATGCGCCAGATGGGTCTTGGCATAACACTGGATGTAGGATGGGAGTCCACGGGGCATCCCGACTCGGTTCTGGAGCTTCTACCCTTGGTAGATCTGTTCGTTCCCAATGAGATAGAGTCCTGCCTCATCACCGGCGCGTCCACGCCTGTTGACGCTCTAGTGGAACTGAGCCGCCATGTGGCGCATCCAGTGATCAAGCTTGGGCGCATGGGTTCGATGACTGTCGCCGACGGCAGGCCGCTCGAAGTGCCGTCGATTCCTGTGGATCCTCTCGACACGACCGGGGCAGGCGATGTGTTCGCAGCCGGCCTGATCTACGGGTACTTGCGCGGCTGGAAAATGGGGGACTGCCTGAGGCTGGGTAATGTATGTGGGGCCCTTTCGGCGACCGGTGTTGGCGGTGGGCGTAGCGCACCCGGCTGGGACCAGATTCGGAAAGCCGCTCCTGATCTTGACAGTAGCATAGGTGGATTGGGGGATCACCGATGAAACTTACGATTCTGGGAGGCGCTGGCGTCAGGACGCCGCTTTTCGTCCAAGGCACCGTCGCGATAAGTGAAGAGCTTGGCATCGATAGAGTATGCCTGATGGACATTGATACACACAGACTTAACCTGATTGGCTTCGTTGCGCGGCAATCGGTATCGCGGGCGCGAAATCCGGTTGCGCTAGAATGCACGGATGATGCCAGGGAAGCAATATCGGGATCGGACTTCGTGGTGAGCGCCATTCGCGTGGGCGGCCTAGAAGGGCGGGTCACAGATGAGACTGTAGCTCTTCGTTACGGGGTGATAGGGCAGGAAACCACAGGGCCCGGCGGCATCTGCATGGGCATGCGCACAATCCCGGTCATGCTTCAGTACGCAAGAATCATGAAGGAACTATGCCCCAACGCATGGCTGATCAACTTCACGAACCCGTCGGGCATGATTACACAGGCCATCAAGTCGTCCGGCATCACCCACAGGGTGGTGGGGGTGTGCGATGGTCCTTCGGCCATGTTCCATAGGGTAGCGACTGCCATCGGAGTAGATGAGAGTCGGGCCCATTTCGATTACTTCGGCCTGAATCATCTGGGTTGGCTCAGGGGCATATACGCAGATGGGGAAGAAGTGCTTCAGGGCGCGATCCATGGGCTTGAGGGTGAAGCGTTAGCGGCGCCTAGCGGCCTGTCGGGTGTAGAAGAGGTGTCAGTGTTCGGCCCTGATCTAGTCCATAGCCTCGGGATGATACCCAACGAGTATCTTTACTACTATTACTACAACCGCGAGGCGGTGGAACACATCCTGCAAGCGCCCCAGACTCGCGGGCAGTTCCTGGTTGAGTCCACAGCCGACATGCTGGGCAGGCTCAGCCGGGCTATCGCGGAGCAAGACGGTGACCGAGCCCTTGCCGAGTACAATCGCTACATAGATACCAGACGTTCTCTGTACATGAAAACCGAAACCGGCAGCAACTCTGGCAGCAGTTCGGCCTCTGCCGACGCTACGTGCGCCTCGGAACAAGCAGGTGCGGACAGCGGGTATGAGCGCATCGCGTTGGGCGTGATACGTGCCATTCGAATGAACCTACATGAGGTAATGGTGCTGAATACGTGCAACCTTGGCGCGATAGGCGGAATCGCGCACGATGCGGTGGTCGAGATCCCATGCCTCGTAGACGCCAGTGGCCCTCGTCCATCGGCCGTGGGATCAGTGCCCATGGGTTGCCTGGGGTTGATGCAGCAGGTGAAGGAATGCGAGATGCTCGCATGCGAGGCGGCGGTCACAGGCTCCTATTCCGCCGCATGGAAAGCGCTTGCACTCCATCCGCTTGTTCCGTCCGCGTCTGTGGCCCGGGGCATTCTCGATGATTACCTTAAGGAGCATGGGACCCTTCTGGCCCATATCCGGCGATAGCATGGGTCGCTTGGGCCATGGTTCGGCGCTAACATGGCTGGCGACCTCATGCCTGCTGCTGCTGGTCGCTATCTACATCAAGCTCCTCGGTTCCATCGCTGAGCTGTACTATAGCTAACGAAGCCTAAAGTGAGATGAACCTATCCCCATGGGTATGTGCGGTTTCGGTTACAGACAAAGCGAAGCCTGGCAGCTGGAAAAGCGTAGCGGCGGATCGTAGGGTTGGTGGCAAAATCTAGGTGCACCTTTTCGGAACGCATTTTTGGCGATGCGTCCCGAAATCGACCAATGGTCCGATATGCACCACCCATCGTCGGGATTCGCGACACATCCGGAGAAACCCGTTCGGAAAACGAACACATATCAAAAGGCCAGGCAGACCAGCATTTCACGGCGAACATGCAGCTTGGTGACCACTGGGGGACTCGTTGCGACTCTCCCCCCCCCGGTCCTCATGACGTTGCTGTTGCAGAAATACCTGATTGCCGGGCTTACGTCAGGCGCGCTGAGAGAGTGATGATCCTATGAAACACACGGATCTAGGAAGCGCTTCTGGACTGGGCTATAGAAAACGGCCTGTTGTGCTGCAGTACGGTGCATTACATAGCGAAAAGTAAAATTACGATAAAATTGGTATAAGAAGGATTACAGATGAAAGAGTTGAACTACAACTCTGGGACCGGTCCCACGCGCCTGGGAACACATTTGTGTGACTTTACCGAATGGCCGATCGGGGAGGATTCTGGTGGAACCAACAATCCGCGACGTGGCGAGGCTGGCCGGCGTATCGAAGTCCACTGTTTCGCGGGTGCTAAACAATGATCCGAAGGTGAGTGATCGCGCAAAGGGCGCGGTGGGCGATGCCATGAGGGAGCTCGACTACAGGCCCAACGCGCTGGCACGCGGGCTTTCGACGAGCCGAACGGGCACCATCGGCTTGATCATGTCGGACATCACCAACCCCTTCCACGCCGAGGTGGCGAGGGGCGTGGAGGACCTGGCCGCCGACTACGAGAGCAATGTCATACTCTGTAACACTGACGGCCGGCCTACAAAGGAACAAGCCTACATAGACTTGCTGTTGGAGAAGAGAGTGGACGGGGTCATATTCCTCTCGGCCAAGATGGACGAAAGTGATGTATCGATGCTCCAGGCCAGGCAGGTGCCGTTTGTGTTCGCCGGCCGCACCCTTTTGGACGTGGAAGCCGACAGTGTTGTGGTAGATAGCGTTCTCGGCGGCTTTCAGGCCACGAACCACCTTATCGGTTTGGGCCACAGGCGAATAGCCCACATTTCAGGCCCGGCGCGCGTCTCCGCCAGCGCCGACCGATACGAAGGCTACTGTCAGGCGCTTAGGCGTGCTGGAATCTTCATTGACCCCGACCTTGTCGCGGACGGCGACTTCAGGCACGACCGCGGGTACAGAGCGATGAACCAGCTGCTCGACAGAACGACAGGCATGACAGCGGTGTTTGCAGGGAGCGACTACATGGCTCTGGGGGCTCTCGAGGCCATATACGAGCGCGGGCTCAAGGCGCCCGACGACATCGCGGTCGTGGGTTTCGACGACATCTCCTTCGCCCGCCTGCACTTGGTGCAGCTTACCACCGTGGCCCAGCCCAAGTACGATATCGGGGCGATCGCTGCGCGGATGCTCCTGGAGCGGATTGGGGACCCATCGGCCGACCGCCCTCCACAGAAGGTGGTGCTTCCTCCGAAACTAGTGATACGGCGTACCTGCGGCGACTATCTCGGACCTCGCGATTTCGATTCAGAAACACATAGGGGGGACTCTCAGTGAAAGCGGTAGTGCTCCATGCGGATTGGCAGCCTAGGCCCGACTTCAAGCTGGGGTCGAAAGACATTGACGGCAAGCTTACCTATCTCGGCAGCAGAGTGTGGCGTAACCCCAGGATTCAGGTTGAAGAGAAACCCATTCCCAAGCCCGGCCCCACTGAGGCGCTTATTCGGGTAAGGGCCGTGGGTATCTGCGGCAGCGATGTCCATATGGCACAGGCCGACGAGGACGGCTACATCCTCTACCCGGGTCTCACTGCATTCCCGGCGACGCTTGGTCACGAGTTTGCAGGAGAGGTTGTGGAGGCGGGCCCCAGAGCCATTAACAAGCGCACACGCAAGCCGTATGAACCTGGCGAAGCGGTCTGCTCAGAGGAGATGCTCTGGTGCGGATCGTGCCGCCCATGCGCCGACGGCTACCCCAACCAGTGCGAAGCCCTACATGAACTGGGTTTCAGCTGCGACGGCGCATTCGCTGAGTACATCGTTGTGGATGCCAGATACCTGTGGAGCATTGAGGAGCTCAAAGAGAAATACCCCGGCGACGACGCCTTTGTAGCAGGCGCTCTTGTGGAGCCTACCTCGGTTGCCTACACCGCGGTCATCGATACCGCAGGCGGGATTCGCCCTGGCGATAATGTGGTCGTCTGCGGCGGCGGCCCGATTGGGCTGGCTGCGGTGGCCGTATTGAAGCGTGCCGGAGCAGCCAAGGTCATTCTGTCGGAGCCTGCTCAGAACCGCGCCGAGCTCGGCCGCAAGATGGGCGCGGATTTCGTGATCAACCCTCTCAAGGAGAACTTCGCCGAAGCGGTGCTCGACATAACTCGGGGAGTGGGCGCGCGCCTGTTCCTTGAGGCAACCGGTCTGCCGGCGGCGGTTTGGCCAGGCATTGAGCAGGTCATCTGGGAAGGCAAGACCATAGATGCGGTAGTGTCCATCGTGGCCCGCGCGGACGCGAAGATCCCGCTAACCGGAGAGGTGTTCCAGGTGAGGCGCGCCAGGGTCGCCGGGTCGCAGGGGCACTCCGGCCACGGCACCTTCCCGCGGGTCATCAGCTCCATGGCTGCAGGAATGGATGTTCTGCCGCTTGTGACCAAAAGGATCACCATGGACGAGGCACCGGAGAACATCATCATGCTCCAGACCGACCGGAGCGAGTGCAAGATCACTTGCCTGATGTAGTGCGGGAGGGGGACATATGCGCGACAAAACCATGCCGGCTGCGGTGTTCGAAGGCGAAGGCAAGCTTTCGGTGAAGGAAGTGCCAGTTCCGGCTATCGGGCAGCCCGACGAGGTCCTGCTCCGGGTGGATGCCGCCAGCATCTGCGGCACTGATGTGCACATCCTAGAGGCGCCGCCGGGGCACCCGGCAACCCCTGGGGCGATTCTTGGGCACGAGTATACAGGGACCGTTCTAGAGATGGGGTCGGCTGTTCAGGGGCTTAAGGCCGGCGATAGGGTGGTGATCGACCCTAACCTGACGTGCGGCAAGTGCCGGTACTGCCGCTCGGGGATGCCGAACATGTGTCAGAGCATGACGACGCTCGGCATCTTCATAAATGGAGGGTTCGCCAAGTACAACGTGGCCCCGGCAAGTGCTCTGCACAAGATCTCGGAGGATGTGCCGGCGGATATCGCAGCGCTTGCCGAACCTCTTTCGTGCGTCGTGAACGGCACACAGAAGGTGCGGGTGCAGCCGGGAGAGTCAGTGGCGGTGCTGGGCGCGGGCCCCATAGGTCTACTGTTTACCCAAGTGTTTGCGGCTGCAGGAGCAGGCCGGATAGTCGTCTCTGAGATCGCGAAGGTCAGGGCCGAGGCGGCCGCAAAAAGCGGGGCGCATGTTGTGCTTGACCCGCATGAACCGGGATTCGTCCAGCACGCGCTGGACGAGACGGGGGGCGGCGCGGACGTGGTTGTGGACGCTGTGGGGACACTGCTGCCCACTGCGCTTGATCTGGTGCGTAGAGGCGGGAAGGTGCTGTTGTTCGGCATGAACCAGCAGGCTGCCCCGCCGGTGCGTCAGAACACGATCACGCGCTACGAAATATCGGTGCTTGGCACATACATCGCCAAATACACATTCCCGCCAGCTATCCGAGTGCTCGAAAGCGGAGCCGTCAATGCCGACGCACTGATCACGCACCGTGTGAATATCGCCAATATCCATGAAGGACTTGACGCAATGAGATCCGGGGAGGCCGTGAAGGTCATCGTCACACCTGACTAGCCCGTCCGGGTTGTCGGCGGGAGCCTAACGCGGAATGCTGAGGATGAAAGGGAGAATCCATATGAGCAAATGGGAGCTTCCGCCCCGAAAGGGGCACATGGATGAGCCGTCCGGGGTGTACCTGCAGAACATGACGATGAAGCATATCCAGGAGCGGCTCAAGAAAGACGACACAATAATCGTGCCGGTGGGGTCGACCGAAAACCACGGCCCCAACGCGTGCATAGGCGAAGACACTTTCCTGGTGACGAGGATGGCGGAGGCCGTAGCGGTCAGGACCGGATGCACGGTGGCACAGCCCGTATGGTACGGGTCCCATCCATTCCATCACCTGGGCATGCCCGGCACTGTGGTCGTGCCTGAGGAGATCTTCTGCGGCCTTCTCAAGTCGATCATGGCGGGCCTGTGGAACATGGGCTTCCGCAAGATAATCCTGCTCAATGGGCATGGGCAGGAGTATGTCATCCCTACGGCCATTCATCAGTTCGGCAAGACATATCAGGTGCCCGCAGTCATAATCAACCTCAACTGGTACCATGCGGTGCAGGACCACTTCAAGCTGAAATCGGAAGGCGGAGTGTACGAAACCCCATTCATACACGCCGACGAAGTGGAGACCTCCTGGTCGTTGGCGCTCTTCCCCGAGCTGATGGACCAGTCGGCTGCGGTCGACACAACGCCCCGCGGATACATGCCTGAAGGCCACGTTGATAAGGCCGGCTGCCTGCTGCATAGGCCGATCGCCTGGTACGGCCATATCGGATGCGGGCCCGCGGAGTACGCAGCCACGCCTGAAGGGTGTGTCGGCAAGGCTACGCTGGCCGATCCCGAGAAGGCGATGCCCGGGGTCGAGGCCGTGCTGGACTATGTGGTCAAGCTGCACGACGACATTCTGGCCGTATTTCCGCCCGGGCAGTTGCCTCCCATCGAGGACATGAGCCAGCGCAGGAGGGAGGACATCGAGGCGGTTCTCAGGGGGCCTCTGGCCTCTGGCGGCAGAAGCATCTACACCCTAGTGTATCCGCCCGCTTGACGAGGGATCGGCGAGATGAAGATCAGCATTGTCGTGAACGCCACTCCCCGAGCTACAGGGCTCGCGGCTGACGTGCCGCTTGAGGATGCGGTGGCGCTTGCCACTAAGGTAGGTTACGACGGGGTTGAGCTCGCCGTGGGCGACCCGCGCGACCTGGAAGTCGAAGTAGTCAGGGAGATGTTGAGCAATTGCAGGATGGCCGTCCCGGCCATAGGGACCGGCGCTGCCTACCGGCAGGGGCTGAGCCTGGCTCACGCGGACGTGTCGCGGCGGGCTGGAGCGATCGAGCGGCTGAAAGATCATGTAGATATCGGCGCCGAGCTGGGCGCGGCGGTGATAGTCGGCCTGATCCGCGGTAGAACCGCGGACGGACTTCCCCTTCGCGAGGCGCTCGCACGAGTAAGCGAGGGCCTTTATGAGGTTGCGAGCTACGCCGCCCGGAAGGGCGTTCGGCTACTTGTTGAGCCGATCAACAGGTATGAGACTGATCTCGTCAACAGGGTCAGCGACGGGCTGGAGGCGGCGCGCGAGGCCGGCGAGAATGTGGGCCTCCTAGTCGACACGTTCCACATGAACATAGAGGATCCGTCGATAGCCGGGGCCATCAGGGATGCTGCGCCGCGGATCTGGCATGTGCACGTGGCCGACAGCAACAGGCGGGCGCCGGGCGCCGGACATATCGACTTTTGCGAGGTGATCGAGGCCCTAAAGGACATCGGGTACCGGGGCTATGTGTCCGGAGAGATGATGATGGAGCCCGACGCGCCCGCGGCGTATGTCGCGCTCTACTCTCATTTGGCGCCCATGATAGTGCGGTAACGGAAGGAGACGAGCGAGAATGGCTGGACGGTTCGGCTACGAAATCGGCGACTACAAGTTCGTGCCGGAGGAGTTCCTGCCGGCGACCGTATGCGACAAGATAGTCGACGCTCGGGTGTCGGATCCAGGGCTAGTAAGGAGGATTGCGAGGGCGCGGAAGAGGAGACCGGCGCTCACCCGCGACGGCAAGCTTACCATCCTGTCGGTGGACCATCCGGCGAGAATGGTGACCCGTGTAGGCGACAACCCTTTGGCCATGGGCGACCGGTACGAGCTTCTGTCTCGGGTGTCCAGGGTGCTTACTGATTCTAGGTTCGACGGCTTCATGGCCACCGCCGATGTCGTGGAGGAGCTGCTGATCCTCGACTACATGCTGCAGCGTGCCGGCGGCTCCTCGTTCCTCGACGAGAAAGTGATTCTGGGATGTATGAACAGAGGCGGGCTCGCCGGAGTGTCGTTCGAAATGGACGACACCATGACAGGCTACACGGCCCGCGCCATAGATGATATGGGGCTTGACGGCGCCAAGCTCATGTTCAGGCTGGAACCTGGGTCCGCTGAGTCCGGAAAGACCATCATGTACTGTGTAAACGCCATCAATGAACTCGTGGGTTTGCAGATGCCAGTCTTCCTTGAAACGCTCGCTGTGAAGTACGAGGACGGCAAGTACAAGACTCTCAAGGAAGTCGAGGCCCTGGTCAAGGTGGTTGGGGTCGGCGCCGGACTGGGCGGCACGACTGCGCTGACTTGGCTTAAGATCCCATACTGCACAGGTTACGAGAAGGTAGCCAGGTCTACTACATGCCCCATTCTCATGCTGGGCGGGGAATCGACTGGAGATCCCACCGGCATACTCGCGGAGTTCGAAGCCGGAATGCGCGCGGGAGCAACCGTGCGGGGAGCCCTTGTGGGCAGGAACGTGTCATTCCCGGGCAGTGACGATCCGCGCGCCGTGGCGGTTGCCGTGAGCGAGATCGTTCACACCGGCGCGAGCGCTGAGGAGGCCGTGCAGGTTCTCATGAAGACGCGGGGGCAGGGCATGGACGATATCACGCGCTACCTCAGGTAGTGCCCGAGTGCAGAGGAGGACGACTGTCGTGGCTCTCATAGGAAATGCAGTCGTAGGGCAGTCGGGCGGGCCAACTGCCGTGATAAACAGCAGCCTGGCAGGGGTGATCGAGGGAGGGCTGAGACGCCGCGAGATTCGAGCCATATACGGCGGGGTGCATGGGGTCCTGGGGATGATGCGGGAGGACTTTGTCGACCTGGGGCGCCAGGATCCTGCAGTCATACGCGGGCTAAGGCACACCCCGTCGGCTGCGCTGGGCTCCTGTCGTCACAAGATCACGCAGGATGAGTGCGGCAGGCTTATCGAGATATTCAGGCAGTATGGCATTCGCTATTTCTTCTACATAGGCGGCAACGACTCGGCCGATACGTCCAACAAAGTATCCAAGGCTGCTAGGGCGGCGGGGTACGATCTTCGGGTAGTCGCGGCGCCGAAGACCATCGACAACGACCTGGCTGTGACCGACCATTCCCCGGGATACGGAAGCGTTGCCAGGTGGCTTGCTATGTCCGTGCGCGACGCAGGGCTGGACACTGAGGCCATAGGCGTGGTGGACACCGTCAAGATCATCGAAGTGATGGGAAGGAACGCCGGCTGGATCACGGCTGCGACCGCCCTTGCGAGAGATCGCGAAGATGCGGCGCCGCACCTCATTTACTTACCTGAACGGCCCTTCAACGAAGAGCGATTTCTTGCCGACGTCAAGGCAGTCTACGACAGGTTGGGGCACGTGGTGATCACAGTATGCGAAGGGCTGAAAGACGAGTCCGGGGCATACATAACTGCTTCTTCCAGGGCGATCGATACCGACCGGTTCGGCCACAGGCAGCTTGGGGGCGTGGGCGACTATCTGTGCAACCTGGTTGCCGCCGGGCTCGGCATAAAGTCCAGGTACGATAAGCCCGGCACGATTCAGAGGGTATCGGCTGCGCTGGCGTCGCAGGTCGACCTGGAGGAAGCGTACCAAGTAGGTGTGCACGCAGTGCAGTGCGCCGTGTCGGGCATTACTGACAAGATGGTCATAATCCAAAGGCAGCCTGGGTCTGACTACGTCGTCGAAATGGGCACAGTGGACCTAGAGGCCGTAGCAAACGCCGAGAAACTTGTGCCTTCAGAGTTCATAAACGAGGAAGGCAACGACGTAACACAGGCTTTCCTCGACTATGTACGTCCGCTTATCGGCGGACCGCTTCCGCCATACGTGAGGCTGGAGCGGATCAGCGCGGTTGGGGGTGAGCAATGAGACAGCAGAGCGAGCGCTGCGCGGATTCCAGCATCTATGTTGCGAAGTAGTTCTGTCCTTGGGTGGCATGAAGCCACAGTCTACTGTCAGACCACTATGAGGAGGGGTACACATGAGGAGAGTCTTCGGATTATGCCTGATCGCCTGCCTGGCGATTGCACTGGCCGGCCTCAATCCTGCGGCGAGCGGCGCCGATCAGATGACCTTCTATGTGATTGCGCACACAGGTCCCGGCGACCCGTTCTGGGCAGTAGTGCAGCGCGGCGTGCAGGATGCCGGCAAGGCCTTGGGCGTCAGGGCCATTTTCCAGGGACCGGCGGGTTACAACGTTCCTGAGCAGGTGAACATGTTCAATGCCGCCATGGCGGCCAAGGCAGACGGCATAGCAACCAGCATCAGCGATGCGCGGGCCTGGGCTGAGCCTATCCGGGAGGCCCGGAAGCGCGGCATTCCGGTGGTGGCTATCAACTGCCAGGAGCCTGAGGAATTCAGGGGCACTATCCCGTACATGTCATACATAGGAATGGACGAATACGAGGCAGGCAAGACGGTGGCGCGCCGGATGCTCCCCAAGCTGAAACAGGGGGCGAAAGTCGTCGTGGCAATTCACCAGGCCGGGCATGTGGGCCTGGAGGCCAGGGCGAAGGGGATCGGAGAGGTGATAGCCAAGGATCTGGGCGGCAAGACGGATAAGCTCGACATAACCCAAGATGCCACGCAGGCCATTGGGATCCTCAGGAGTCACCTCAAGGCCAACCCCGACACCGCGGCGATATTCACAGTGGGTCCGCTCGGAGCCATACCCACCATCAAGATGATCAGAGACGACGGCCTGAAGGGCAAGGTCCTCATGGCCTCGTTCGACCTTGAGCCAGTCACCATTCAGGCCATCAAAGACGGGATCTGCGAGGGCGCCATGGACCAGCAGCAGTATCTCCAAGGCTACATGGCCGTAGTCGAGCTTTACCTCAATGCCAAGTTCCAGCTCGACCCGGCCGACTACGACACCGGACGCGGTTTCGTGACTCCGGAGAATGTCGATGCGGTGGCCGCGCTTGTCAAGGCAGGGTACAGATAGCGCGCGACCCGGCGCAGGTCATCGCGAGCAAGCAGGCTAGCCCGAACATGCAAGTCATCACGAACAGCCGAAGGCGCGGGGCTACCCCCGCGCCCGGCTGGAGTGAAAGGGTGGCGATGCGACAGATGAGACCTCTTCTGAGTCGCCGCGAAGTGGGGGTAGCAGTGGCGCTGGTTCTGGTGTTCATTGTGTTCTTCTCTATGAAGCGCGAGTTCCTCGGCGCAGGCACTCTGGGCGATATCGTAACCGTCGCCGCGGAGCTGGGCGTGGTGGCCATCGGCGCGAGCTTCCTGATGATCGCGGGAGAGATGGACCTTGCGGTAGGGTCGAACTTCGCCCTGAGCGGTATGGTGCTTGCCATGCTGATTACCAAGTCCGGCTGGAATCCATGGCTTGCGCTCCTTGTGGCGCTGGCGTGCGGCGCCGGCATCGGCGCGGTAAACGGGCTAGTCACGCTTTACGCCCGCATTCCATCATTCATCACGACTCTAGGCGCCATGATGTTCTGGAGGGGGATCGCGCTCTACCTGTCGCAGGGCTGGCCGATCAGTATCTTCGACGACGTGCCTCTGCTCAGGTGGCTCGGCGGCGCCAGGGTCCTATCTACAGCCCACATCTCTGCGGTATGGTGGCTTGTCATTGGCCTGATCTTCTGTCTTGTACTGGAAAAGACAGCCTACGGGAACTGGGTGTTCGCAACGGGCGGCAAGAGAGTCGCGGCGCGCGCGCTGGGCGTGCCCGATACCAAGGTCAAGATGACCAACTTCATCATCACAGGTGCGCTGGCCGCCCTGTCAGGTTGCTTGCAGCTGGGCAGAATGGGCTCCATGTCGCCGGTGTGGGGGCAGGAGTTGTCCCTTGAGGCAATTGCGGCAGCGGTAGTTGGCGGCAACTCGCTCACAGGCGGAATCGGAACCATCTTCGGCGCGATGCTGGGTGCAGTCACCATGGCATCAATTAGGATCGGGCTCGTAATGGTGGGAGCGCCCTCATACTGGTATATGTCGTTCGTAGGGTTCATCGTGGTTGCGGCGGTCGCCCTCAACGTGAAACTCGGGGAGGTGATATCGTGGAGGAAGTGAGCTGCCAGGCCCCGCTCATGGAGGGGATTGGGCTGTGCAAGCGGTTTGGACGCGTCGTCGCTCTCGAAGACGTGGACGTAACGATCCACAGCGGCGAGGTGATCGGGCTTCTGGGCGACAATGGCGCCGGGAAGTCTACCCTCATCAAGATCCTCACGGGGGTATACCGTCCTGACGGGGGCGAGCTTAGGTTCGAAGGTACACGTGTGGACTTCGCGTCGCCCAAGGATGCGAGGCGCCTGGGAATCGAGACCGTCTATCAGGATCTCGCTCTTATCGAGAACATGAGTATCGCCCGCAACTTCTTCCTCGGAGCCGAGCCGTCCCGAAGGATTGGAGGGCTGAACCTGTTGGACATGGCTGCGATGAGGCGCGTGACCGAGGAGGCGCTCCGGGACATCGGCATCGCTGTAAGGTGCGCAACCGATGATGTATGCGTCCTGTCGGGCGGCGAGAGGCAGGCCATAGCCATCGGTCGAACGATGTACTTCGGAGGGAAACTGTTGATCCTGGATGAACCCACCTCGGCGCTCTCAGTGCACGAGACCAGCAAAGTGCTTGGCTACATCACAGAAGCCAGAAAGCGCGGCCTGGCAGTGATATTCATCACCCACAACTTGTATCATGTCTACCCTGTCGCCGATAGGTTCGTAGTGCTCGAACATGGCCGCAAAGTCGCCGACCTGGCTAAAGATGAAGCAACCGTAGATGATCTGATCAGGATCGTCGCCTACGGCATAGAGGGCACAAGACGGCAGTGATGCCGCCGCTACCATGCGCGGCATCACTCTCGGCGGAATCCACTTTCCACAGCCCGCATACTACCCACATCGCTTCTCTGCAAGCCCAGCTAGGGCCACCACAGCAGCATAGCCTCCGTGAGATAGCGCCGCCGTCACCGCAGGCTCTTGGGCTAAACCGCGTTTAGCAGGGCGTTAGCGAACCTACAAGAAAAGAGTACGGTTTTTCGCGGAACCTATTCGAAAAGTACTAGGTTTTGACGGGCAGGGGATGAAATCGGGCGAATTTGGGGCTTCCTGATGGATCGGAGGTCGTCCGGGGGCCTTCCCGGGGAGACTCGGCAGATATGCGCGCGTGACCATACTATGTAACCCGTCTCTGCCTGCGGATTTGCAGAGGGGCCGACCCCAGAAAAAGGATGCGCCGTTGCCGGCGCGAATTCTGACAACTCGTACCTGCCAGACCACCCAGGATCCGTATAGGTTGCTCGACAAACCTTGTCGAAAACGTATAGGATGAGCTATTCCCCCGCACCAGGTGGGCGCACATGCTATTCGGGCCTTTACGCCCAGCAATGTCCATGGGTGTGGGTAATGCACAGGCGTAGCAGGGGTTTATCCGGCCTGCCGGAAAACCCAACGGTCGGTAGCGAGTCCTCCTTGAGTGTAGCTTCGCAATTCGCCAAATCTCGGGTTGCTTGCCCAGCTACTCATTTCCGAAAAGCCTGCTTGCCATATATTACATGCGGAACGCGAACTACACTGCTACTCATGCTGCTCATATTCAGGTGCGGACAGGGCATGGTGCAGTGGCGACTTTGACGCGACACTGCAACTTTGGCCCGATGCAATTGACACCTATGTGCTTAAAGTATATGATGTGTATGCTACAACAGCACAGTTTCTGAGGAAGGAGGGGGCGGCCTGTTGAGAATACTGATCTCAAATGCATCGGACAAACCACTATACCAGCAGATAAAGGAGCAGATGAAGGACGCCATCCTAAGGGATGAGCTAACAGAAGGAGATATGCTGCCCTCTATTCGGAATCTGGCTAATGACTTGCGGGTAAGCGTTCTGACCATAAGGCGAGTCTATGAAGAGTTGGAAGCTGAGGGGCTCGTCACTAGTCAGGCGGGAAGAGGAACGTTTGTCGCTCTAGGAAACGTAGAACTCCTTCGAGACTCAAAGAGACATCTGGTTGAGCAGAGAATACAGGAGGTGATCGACACAGCCAAGTCGCTCAACATCTCGAAAGGAGAACTGAATGCGATGATAGATATCCTGTTTGAGGAGGACAGATGAGGTGAGCAAAGCCCTGGAGGTCAGTAACCTGAACAAGTCCTTCGGCAACTTCAGACTGAAGGGCGTCAGTTTCTCCCTTGAATTCGGTTGCATTACCGGGTTTGTCGGCGCGAACGGCGCCGGGAAGACCACTACGATAAAGCTGCTATTGGATCTCCTGAGGAAGGATTCGGGCGAGATCAGGTATTTTGGTGAACGACCCGGCGCGAACCAGGCCGGAGTCAAGAACCGTTTGGGATTTGTCCTGGACGAGGGATGTCTCTACGATTGCCTCGCCATTGCCGAGATGAAGAACCTCGTCGCATCCGCCTATTCAGACTGGGATGATGGAGAGTTCAGGAGACGCCTACGTCAGTTTTCCCTGGATCCAAGACAGAAGATCGCTACGCTCTCAAGGGGCATGAGGATGAAACTTGCCTTGTCATTGGCGCTGTCTCACCATGCCGACCTACTCATAATGGACGAGCCCACCAGTGGACTGGACCCTCTTGTCAGGAGCGAATTGCTGGATATCCTGCTTGAGTACATGAAAACCGGCGAGAAGTGCGTCCTTTTTTCAACCCACATTGTATCCGACTTGGAGAGAACTGCAGACGCCCTCATATTCATAGACAGGGGCGAGATCATCTTGCAGGAGGACAAGGACGCGCTCCTGGATACACACCGAATCGTGAAGGGGGATAAGGATAAGCTGCCAGAGCAGGCAAAGACTTTGCTTATGAGTCTGAGAGAGACGGATTACGGTTTTGAGGGCTTGACAAATGATGCCGAAGCGGTGAAAAAGCAGATCCCCGATGCTTTGATAGAGAGGGCGAGCATT
>JAGVTS010000247.1 GCA_019136685.1 Bacillota bacterium
AGATGGCAGTCGCGCGCACCTTGATCAATACCTCGCCCCTACCGGGCTGGGGAATGGGAACCACTACCTTTTCGGCGCCTGGAGACGGCGATGTCTTGGCTATGGCCCGCATCTCTCCCCGCATCCGTAAGCCCCCTTCAACAAGGCCAACCTGTGCCGGCCGACCAATATAAGGTACCGCAATATGTATTCTAGTCACATGCGTCCATACCTTCTTGTGATCACGGCACGTCGCCGGCCCTCTCGTCGGCGCGCGACGCGACCGCGCAGCAGGCGCACTGCGTTAACCCTGAGCTTGATGGATACACTATGCTGGACAGATTATCTGGGAAATGCATCAATGGATCAATCTCACGGCATAGGTGATGAATGTGACACAAGGCCCTGGCAAGCAGTTCCTGACCCGCCTGGTCGGGCTCATGCTGATCGGGATTGTCATGGCGTTCGTATTCTCGCGCGGATATGACCGCATGGCCGCAAGGCGCGCTGAACCAATGGGGCAAGACGACGGATTCCGCATAGTCGAGCTCCCGCCTGAACCTGAGACTGCTGGGGAAGTGGCCGCCGCCCAGGCGAGCGCCCAGGCGAGCACGCCGGAAGGAGCCCAGGCAGGAGACCGGGCAAGCACCCCGGCAGGTGACCCGGCGGGCCTAGGCGAATTGCCTGACTCGCTCTGGGCAGGCGGTCAGGAAGGGCGGGAACCACTGCCGCGCGACTCGAAATCCCAGGATTTCTGCTCATGCGGTGACCTGCACCAGCTATGGCTGGAGGAACCGAGGATGGTCGGGGAGCATGTGCAGGACCTACAGGAAGGGCTGAGAGTGGCCGGGCACTATGGCGGCCTTGCCGACGGCGTGTTCGGGCCGGACACCGACCGTGCCGTGCGGGCCTTCCAGGCACGCGTCGGATTGCCTCAAGACGGCGTAGTCGACATGGCAGTATGGATGGCTCTGGGAAAAACATGTGAGACAATCGTGGCCGCATCGCTCAAACCAAGCGGCGACATCATCGCAGCCGACCCCGGCACGAGCCGAGCGCTCTGGCGTGCCATTCTCATAGATACTTCCAACCTCACATTGACTCTCCTCGAAAATGGGAGACCTGTGGGCCAGTACCGCGTAGGCGTCGGGAAGGCAGCTACGCCCACCCCCTTGGGCTACTTCAGGGTGACAGACAAGGCGGCCTGGGCAGGCGGATTCGGTACCCGATGGATGGGCCTGGACGTGCCGTGGGGCAAGTACGGAATACACGGCACCAACAAGCCGTGGACTGTGGGGCAACGCAAGTCCGGAGGATGCATACGCATGCTCAACCGCGATGTGGAGAAGCTATACGCCGCAGTTGAGGTCGGCATGCCGGTGATCATAACCGCCGGGCACTTCGGCGTGCTCGGATCCGCTCGCCCGCGGGTAGAACCAGGCGCCAAGGGCAGTTATGTGTACGCGATCCAGCTGAGACTGGCGAAGTTGGGGTACGAGCATGCAGGTGTAGACGGCGTATACGGGCAGGCGACCGAGCGCGCAATCATGCGTTTGCAGCGAGACAAGGGACTGCCTGTGACGGGCATTGTCGACATGCAAACATACAAAGCCCTGGGAATGTCGGTAATGGACTAGCCGACTATCGCGCCACTGGCGCCCGCGGCCCCCAATCTCGATGGGCCCTTTCGACGAAGCTTCACGCACGCATCCCGGCTGCGGAATACTTCACCGATAGGGCCCAAACCAGGCGAGAAACCCCAGAGCGCCTGGGGCTACACCGCCTGAACCGACTTCACCTCGGCGATCTCTTGCTTGAGTATCCTCTCAATCCCATTCTTAAGCGTAATCGTCGACATCGGGCAGCCCGCACAGGCGCCTCTTAGCTTGACCTTCACGATTCCGTCGGCAGTCACATCCACAAGCTCTACATCACCGCCATCAGCCTGCAAGGACGGCCTTATCTTGCCCAAAGCAGCCTCAACCTTCTCGCGCATGCCGCTCAGCCCCTTTCCGATACGTGCCACAATACTATCATT
>JAGVTS010000219.1 GCA_019136685.1 Bacillota bacterium
TGGGGGTATATGTTATGTCTGTATCGCCTCAGGCGTTCTATGCACTTATACGATCGATTATACACCAACCATTGTTCGATTTCGGGACGCATCGCCAAAAACGTGTTCCGAAAAAGGACACCTAGAATTTCCCATCAACCCTGCGATCCGGGGCTGCGCTTTTCCTGCTGCCAGGCTTCGCGTCGTCAATGACCGAAACCGAGCGCCTCCATGGGAACGGGTTCATTTCGCTTTGGATGTGGTTGGCTATATACGCGGGAGCGTCACTCAGGCGCGCCCTTCCAGACCATTCGGCTGTACCGAAAGGCGGTGTCCTTGTCATGCCAGACCGTTGCGACCATTCGCACATTGGCTGTGTCGCGAGTGTGCCGATCTTCAGGGGATTGCCCCGCGATACTCTGCTGCAACTGGCTGCGGCGGTAAGGCATAAGCAGTTCGCACGGGGCGCGCTCATCGCATCCTACGGCGATCCTATCGACAACCTCATAGTGGTCGCATCGGGCCGGCTGAGGGTTGTGCACGCGTCGCCCTCTGGGAGGGAGCAGATCGTGCGTGAGGTCGGTACGGGTGAGTTCCTGGGCGAACTGGGGCTGGTCGCGGCTGCCCGGTACGACGGCGACGTTATCGCCGCCGACGATACTCAGGCCTGTATGCTCTCAAAAGTTGCAGTTCGTGAGGCGGTATTGTCCAGCCCCGAGGCTTCCATACGGCTGGTTGAGTCACTGGCCCGGCGACTCGCCCGCGCGGAGCAGGTAATGGGCGATCTGGGCGCCCGCGATGTTGGCCAGCGCTTGGCGGCGGAATTGGTCCGCGCCGCCCGGGGCGCCTGCGAATGCTCAGGGAGGCGCGAGTCCGACACTGTGATCCTGCCGGGCCCGTGGGCCGAAATGGCGTCCCGCCTGGGAACTACACCTGAAAGCCTCAGCCGCAGGCTGCGCGCCTTTGAAGACGAAGGACTCATATCCCGCCCCTCTCCTGAGTCCGAATCTGACCCCGACGGGGCTCGACGTGTTGTCATCATCGACCTGGAACGGCTAAGTGAAATAGCCGGCCTCTAGATCACCCGCACAGCGCTATGCAGCGCCGGCGCCTCTGGGACATACTCCAGGATCAGCATGTATTCCATCATTCAGCAATGTCCTGCGGCTTCTGAGCACGATGCGCCCAAGTCACCAAAGCCGGATAGAGCAGGTGGTTGTCTAGCCTGTGGGAGAATCGCTATGCATTACCCACATACATGGAGATTTCTGGGCGTACAGGCTCGAATAGCATATGCGCTCACCGGCCCCGATGACTGTGCGGCATCCTGCTCATTTCTGAGACGGTTTTTCGCCGAACCTTCTCGGATCCAGCACGGTTGAACAGGTACGAGTTTTCTAGATTCGCGCCGCTTGCGGCGCCTCATTCTTGCGGAGCCACACCGTCATCAAATCCGCAGGCAAACACGGGTTACATAATGTGGTTGCACTCGCGTGCCCCCGGAATATCTCCGGGATATCCCCGGGGAGGGCCTCTGACGCCCCCTGTATTGCCAGAAATCTCCATGAGAGCCCGGTTTTCGTCCCCTTCGCGTCAAGACCGTGTCATATTTGGGAAGGTACGCTCAAAAACCGTGTCATATTGCTAACGGTCCACTGATCCCCTGGTAAACGCGATTTCGCCGAACTGCCTGCGCAAGGCCGCTTTCATCGATACTGGCGCCTTCGAGTATGGGAAAATCTCGGCCCAGAGTGTTTGCCCCCATGAGCAAGACTCGCATCCCTTCAAAAGCCTTGCGGAAAACCTACAGGTGATGGGATGTGCTGGGAAGGTCATGGCATTGCATAGTATATTGCCTCCTTGTCAGATGAACTGCAGAAGTCTTGGCTTGACGTAGGTCAATGCGTTGCCCGTGGCGCATGTGGCACACTGTAGTCGACAGCGCGAACGCTGATCAAAGGAGGTAGTTCAAATGCCGGATATCCGTCGTGAGATGATAATGCTCTCGGGTCTCAACTGCCCTAC
>JAGVTS010000206.1 GCA_019136685.1 Bacillota bacterium
TCGCTCCACAGCCATCCCGAATATGAAGGCGAATATTAGTGCGCCGAGCGCTGCGGGAATATACGAGAATCCCAATCTCACCAGGAAAGTATGCGCCATGAAGGTGGACACCATGGCCATCTCGCCATGGGCGAAATTCACGATATCCATGGTCCTGTATATCAACACAAGTCCCAGCGCCGCCAGGGCGTACAGGCACCCTGCCGCAAGGCCGCTCACAACCTGCTGGCCGAACACATCCCCACCCCCTAGTCCTGCTCGAGCAGGCGGATCTCTTCACGGATGAAGTCCATCGCATCATCCAAGTTGACGAAACGCCGTTCGTATCCACTCTGAACGTGCCGGACTGCTATCCGCGCTCCCGTCTGCGAGCCATGCGCGCCCGCCTCCACGCCGGCAGTCGCGGCCGCGGCCCGAGGTTTGACAAACCTCATTATGAACGACGCGATCACAGTCTCCCGAGCCATGCATCAAATCCTCCGCGCTTTCTCATACCTCAAGGCCTCTCAGAATCGCTCAAACTTGGCCTGCCGGAATAGCCGACGCTCCGAGCGGGCGGAGCGCCAGCCAGTCCAAGCAGTCACATTGACCGCAAACACGCTGTAGCAGACTCTAGCGAGTCGCAACAAGCCCTGAGCACCCGCAGGTGAATCGCCTATCTCTCCACGATCAGTGCTATGCCCATACCGCCGCCGATGCATAGAGTGGCGAGTCCATACTTGACGTCTCTCTTCTGCATCTCGTGAAGCAAGGTGACCAGGATCCTCGCCCCGCTGGCGCCTATGGGATGGCCCAGAGCAATCGCTCCGCCGTTCACGTTGACAACCGCGGGATCCCAGCCCAAGTCGCGCCCGACGGCCAGCGACTGCGACGCGAATGCCTCATTGGCCTCGATCAGCCCCATGTCCTCAATCGCCAGGCCCGCCTTGGCTAGCGCCTTTCGGGTAGCCGGCACAGGGCCGATCCCCATTACGCTAGGGTCAACGCCGGCAGAGGCGTACGCCCTGACCTTCGCCACGGGCGCAAGGCCCATCGCTTTCGCCCGATCGGCCGACATCACCACTACCGCTGCAGCGCCGTCGTTGATTCCGGACGCGTTGCCCGCAGTGACCGTCCCGTCCTTCTTGAACGCCGGCTTGAGTTTCGCGAGGGACTCAACTGTCGTGCCCGGCCTGACATGTTCGTCCTTGTCGAACTTGATCGGGTCGCCCTTGCGCTGAGGGATCATCACCGGCACGATCTCGTCGGCAAACCTGCCTGATTCGATGGCCGCGGTCGCCTTGGCCTGGCTGGCCGCGGCGAATTCGTCCTGCTCCGCCCGGGAAATGCCGTACTGCTCAGCTAGGTTCTCCGCAGTGATGCCCATGTGTGTATCGCCGAAGATACACCAAAGGCCGTCGTGGATCATCGAGTCGATCAGCTGGCCGTGGCCCATGCGGTATCCTGTGCGCGCCTTGTCGAGCATGTACGGAGCGAGGTTCATGTTCTCAGTTCCGCCGGCAACGATGACCTCGGCGTCTCCCGCCATGATCGACTGGGCAGCGAGCGCCACAGACTTGAGCCCGGATCCGCATACCTTGTTAATGGTCGTGCAGGGAGTCTCGACCGGAAACCCGGCCTTGAGCGCGGCCTGGCGTGCAGGGTTCTGGCCCTGGCCGGCCTGGAGGATGCAGCCCATCAGCACTTCATCGACAGCGCAGGGCTCCGTCCGGGCTCGCTCCAGCGCGGCCCGGATAACCACGGCGCCAAGCTCAGACGCCGATGTGTTCGCGAGAGTGCCGCTAAATGTGCCGATGGCGGTTCTCGCAGCAGAGACGATGACGGCTTCCTTCATGCTTCTCTACCTCCATGATTCGAAATATTCTTACAGGTTTGGCAATACGTTGGGTTTATACTCCAAGATAGACCCTACGTACATGAGAATCATTCAACATGGATGGACCTCTCCCCTCCAGCGCTATCCTGCCGTTTTCCAAGACATACGCATTGGAAGCTGTCGTCAGACTCTGCTTCACGTTTTGCTCCACGAGCAACATCTATCAGTGCCGCTACATTCTGAAGGCCACGCCTGCCTGGTTGTAGCCCACTCCCGATCCGATCAGCACTACCAGGTCATTCGGCTTCATCTTGCCTTTTTTCATTGCGTCGTCGAGAGCCATGGGTATGCAGGCCGAGCCCGTATATCCAACATTGCCCATGATGCAGTGGGCCTTCTCGACGGCCTGCCCGAGCGCTTCCATTACGATCCCGACCGAACCCTGATTGACCTGGGTGAATATGAACGCATCTACATCGTCCAGGGTAAACCCGCCGCGCTGAGCAAGCATGCGCGCAAGTTTGGGCCAGCCTTCGTGGTTCACCTCAGCAGGGTACTTATCCACCAGACGGACCTTGGTTCGCCCCGCCTCGACGGACTCGCATGTAGCCGGCTCGGCGGTTCCGCCCGAGTAGATGCCCCACGCCTTGTAGTACTGGCCGTCTGCCAGGAATGACGACGTTATGAATCCGGGCTTGTCGCCCACGTTGAGCACCGCGGCCCCTGCGCCGTCGCCGTAGAAGAACGACATCAGGTCGACGGGGTCGGCAAGCTTGCTCATCATGTAAGCCCCGATGACCAGCACGTTCTTCATCCACTTGTTGGTAGCCAGATGGCCTGCGCCTGCTGCCATGGCAGTCGGGAACGACGCGCACGCGCAGCCCACATCGTAAGTACCGGCATTCGCGGCGCCCAGCTTGTGCTGAACCACAACGGATGTGGCAGGAGTCATGTAGTCGGGGCTGTCGGTGCCCAGGATGATCAGGTCGATGTCTTCGGGCTTCAGCCCGGCATCGTCAAGAGCGGCTTGCGCGGCCCGCACCGCAAGGTCTGACGTGGCCCATTCCCTCGGCGCGTAGAAGCGCCGCCGGATGCCGGAGTTCTGCTCGAACTTGTATACCACCGCGCCGAGCCCGGGCTTCGCTTTGTCCACCCTGGCAGCGATTTCGTCGTTAGTGACCTCGATTTCGGGTATGTACTGGCCTGTTCCAATGACTCGCGCGTAACGCTCCATCAGGACTGCCTCCATCCTAGAAGATATATTGAAGTGACTTTGCCTCCGACCTGAGCCATTCGCGGAAGTCGGGATGTGCGATGGCAATCAGCGACTCCACACGTCTGCGCACATTCATCGACTTGAGGTGAGCTATGCCGTATTCGGTCACCACGTAGTCGATATCGGCCCTGGGGATTGTAATCGACTGCCCGTCCTTGAAGCACGGCACTATCGTGGATATCGCGCCGCCCTTAGCCGTCGACCTAAGTGCCAGTATGGATTTGCCCCCGGGCGACATCTGCGCGCCCATGCACGTGTTCAGGGCACCGCCACCGCCGCTGTACTGCCTGGTCCCAAGGGTTTCGGAGTTCGCCTGGCCTGTGAGATCCACCTGCAAAGTGGTGTTGAGGCTTACCATCTTGTAGTTGCGTCCGATGGTCCACGGGTCATTGGTCACGTGCCCGCCGTGCAGTTCCACCCCCAGGTTGTCGTCGATGAAGTCATATAGCTTCTTGGTGCCCAGCGCGAAACAACCAACCATCTTCTCCGGCCAAAGCGTCTTCCGCCTGCCCGTCACCGCTCCCGCGTTGAACAGGTCCACCATACCGTCGGTGATCATCTCCGTGTGAATGCCCAGGTCATGTTTGTCCATGAGGCATGCCGTGACGGCATTGGGGATGCCTCCGATTCCAAGCTGCAGTGTGCTCCCGTCCTCGATCAGCGACGCTACATTCCTACCGATCTCCATCTCCACGTCTGAAGGCTCGATGGGCTGCGTTTCGATGAGCGGCACTGTATTTTCCACAACGTGGTTTACGTGCGAAATGTGAATGTGCGTGTCTCCCAGCGTGCGTGGGAGGTTCTCATTGATCTCCAGCACGACCATCTTGGCCGCCTGGATCATCGGCTTCTCGTAGGTGAGACTGAGTGACAAAGACATGTAGCCGTTCTTGTCGGGCGGTGTCGCGGTACCCCAGAATACGTCAGGGGGGTCGAGCTCCTTCTTCTTGAGGCCACATTCGTGCAGGTGGTTAGGTAAGAACGTAACAGTGCCGCCTGAATGGGCCCTGTACGAATGTGGGCCGTAGTACCATGCCTCGTTCAGGAAATGCCCCCGCATCTCGGGCCTCAGGAAATCATAATCCCTCATGAGCAGGCAAGACATGATAGTCACGTCTGTGAGCTCATCCTTGCGAGACGAAATCGCCCCAAGGAGTCCGGGAGGTTCCGCCGCGCACATCGCGACCACGATAGACTGACCGGATTCGATCTTCCCAACGGCCTCCTCGATGGATATCAGCTTGCGGCGATATGCTTCCTTCAGGTCCAATGCTATCCCTCCTATGCCCTACAGAACCAGACCTCCATCGACCTGCAGTACCGCGCCGTTCACGAAGTTGGACTCGTCGGACGCCAGATACAGGTAAGCGTAGGCGATGTCTTTGGGCTCGCCTAGCCTGCCCAGGGGCGTCTTCTCCCTTATCGTGGTCAGCACTTTCTCCGGAACTGTCGACATCATCTCAGTCATAGTGAATCCCGGAGCGACCGCGTTCACGTTGATGCCCTTACGTCCGAGCTCCTTAGCCCATCCCTTTGTCATCCCTATGATGCCGGCTTTGGTAGCTATGTAGTTTGATTGACCGAAGTTTCCGTGTATTCCGACTACGGAGGCAGTGCTGATGATCTTGCCCGAACCCTGCTGGATCATGACAGGCGCCACCGCGCGCGTACAGTAGAACACGCCTTTGAGGTTGACGTCGATGACACGCTCCCACTGGTCGTCAGTCATCTTTACAAGCATGGCGTCCGCCGTGATCCCGGCGTTATTGACCAGGATGTCTATCCGTCCGAACCTTTCCATAGCACGATCCACCATCGCACGAACACTCTCGGGATCAGTAACGTCTACCCCTACCCATGTGACTGTCCCGCCGGCATCGGAAATAGCCTTCGCGGTATCGGCCGCAGCCTGCTCGTTGATGTCGCATACAACTACCTTCGCGCCTTCCTGCGCGAACAGCATCGCTGCTTCCCTGCCCAGGCCGCGACCGGATCCGGTTATGACAGCCACCTTGTCTTTCAGTCGCATCAGAATGAGTCCCTCCTTATGGTCAACAGTACGATCAACCGTCGTCAGCTCTCGGTATCCTGACGAAGTATTCGGAAGCCACAGGCCGTGCCGGCTGTAACCGTGCCGGTTGCAGCCACATCGGCTCGTGATGATGTCTGGGACTATGCGGGCTACTCTGACAATAATGTGAGGGCGTTACACGAAGGTAACTCGCGGGTTACAGATAAGTTACAACTTGCAGGTTTAGGTTGTGGTTGCAGGTTGCGGTTAGGTAGTTGACAGCCTGACGCGTTCCAGGACAACTGCAGTGTCGCGGCTGGGATTCACACCCATCTCCGACTGGAGCGCCGCCTCGCACCGCTCGTAGGCTCGTAGTGCCATAGACCTATTGCCGCGCTCAAGGTAGCAGAGCATCAGGAGGCGATATGCCTCCTCCCAGCACATGTCGCGTGCGAGAATCGATTCACACACGTCTATGCATTCCTCGATGTCATGCCCGCCGTAGAGCAGTTCGGCAAAGCTCTGCGCTGCACGCAGATACACGGCCTGCAGGCGCTCACGCTCCACTATGGCCCAGTCTTCGTACAGACACTCCTGCAGAAAGTCGCCGCGATGCAGACTGATTGCGCTTCTGTACAGATCGCACGCTCCCTGCGGATCGAAGGGCGCCAGCTTGCCGGCCTTGGCCACAAGGCTCTCGAACTCGTCCGCATCCACCCACGCTCCGGACAGAGGGTTGAGCCCGTACAGAGGCCCATCGCGATTGATTAAGAAGGAGTTGAGTCGCGGCGGCCTGCCCGGCTCGATCACATTGAGCATGGCGTTGAAGACCACCTTGAAATGACTGGATGCCGCATCCGTATCCAGCCCCGGCCAGAGGGCGTCGAGGATCTGATCCTTGTGCAGATATCGTTTGCGGTTCACAATCAGCAGCTGAAATAGGCTGCGTGCCTTCTCCCGCTGCCACTCGCGGCTCGACACCTCCTCAGTGCCTCTGTAGAGCACGAAACGCCCTAGAGTGCGCACATGCAGCGTATAGCCCGGGTGATACTCAACGGACGGAAGACCCGTAGCCGAGTGAAGCCAGGCCACATGCTCGCGGTCGATCCCCAAACGAACTGCCTCCACGAGCAGAGGGGCCAGGATGCCGAGATCAGCTGGGCCGAAGAGCGTGCGCTTGGTGAAGAGAAACTCGTAACTGTGCGTTCGAATAGATCTGAACAACCCGTCGAGAATGCGACGGAGCGTCTTCGCATCGCGGCGGCGCAGCGCGAGCACGGCCAACCATAGATCGCACGCGGAGGCGCAGTACTCGTCGCCTACCCGCGCGAAGGTCTCCTTGGCCTCAGCAAGCCAGGCAGCTGCGCCCACGTCGTGGTTGGTAAACGCCATGCCTGCGCCCATCGCAATCTGAACGAACCCAGCCAGCCACTCATCGCCGGCCGACCGGCATATTTCCAAGGCCTCCGCGGCTTCCTTTTCGGCATGGGCAAGGTCATTCGACATTGCGTGCACCAAGGCAAGACCCATGAGGGGTTCAGCCCGCCCGCGGATCACCTTAATCTGATCACACATCTCCAGCGCCCGTCTGTAGCAGGCCTCAGCGTCCGGGCCACCGGTAGACGGGGAGATATGACATGCATGCCCCAGACGCATGTATCCCACAGCCTCTACAAACGGGGATTTCAGATCCCGCCCGAGTTGGATTGCTGCCTCGGCACACGTCCGAGCCTTCTCGCCCTCGCCGATCAGCGAGTACACCAGCGACAGAAGAAGCTGAGTTTCGCGGTGCGAACGGGCCGGCCGCCCCCGTTCCTCTGCGCGGACCTGCTCAACTGCATGCCCCTGCTCTTCGCCCGCCCGGCGCTGTAGCGATGCGAGGGCGGCCCCCAGCCTGCCGGTGCGCAGGTGCACACGGATATCCAGCTCGTCCTTCATAGCCGCGCTGATCAGCTGCTCGGCCTCACGCACCAGCTTGAGCGCCTCCTGCATCTGCCCCTGGTTGGTCTTGCTCTCGGCCATCATCCTGAGCAAAGTGGCTCGCTCCAATCGCTCCTCCTCCGGAAGCAGCAGCAACGCCTCGGAAAGCAGCGAATCGCTCATGGCCGGCTCCACAGTGTCCAGATAAACCATGGCTTTGCCCTTCAGCGCCCGGCTCCGGCCGGCAGCGTCGCACCGATCGGCGAAGATATCCTCGGCCATGCTGTACCACGCCAGAGCATCACGGTAGTTGCTCGACAGCCTGTACACATCGGCCCGGCGCAGCAGCAAATCAGGGTAGGCTTCCAAAACCGCGCCCGGCATTTCGCCCACCCAGTAAGCCAGCGCCTCGAACCTACCGCTCTGCACCAGCTCCGGAGCGAGCTTGATGAGCTCGCGGGCGGCTCCGTCATGTTCGCCGGCGGCAAGTAGATAGTCGACCACCCGCGTGTCCTGGCCCCGGTCGCCGTAGTAAGCCGCAGCCTTGCGGTTGCACTCCGCCCAGCGCATGCGATCCCGCCTGGCCTGCCGCCTCAGGAAGGTACGGAGAAGATTATGGAATCTGAAAGGCCCCTCTCCCGCGTCAGTGGCGTACACGAACAGGCCTGCCTTTGAAAGCCGTGACAGAATCGATTCACTATCGTCTCGTCCCGACACGTACCCGCACACATCCGGGTCGAGTTCCGAGAGGGCCGACACGTCCAGCAGAAAGTCGGTCACGTACTGCTCCTGCTTGCCCAGTACCTCATGAGCTAAGTAGTCGAAAACACTCTCAAGCGAAGAAGGCGTGCGGGTGAGCAACTCCGGAAGCGACAATCCTTCGCGCAATGCATGCCAGATCATCTCGAGAGCGATAATCCAGCCTTCAGTTCGCTCCAGAATAACCTTTATCTGCGCTGTGGTGAGCTCGTACTGGTAGGGCCCGGAGAACAGGCCGGATATCTCGGACGCGGTGAAGGCCAGATCCTTCTCGGTTATCTCGAGCGCCTCGCCCCTCACCCTCCATCTGGCCAGCGACCCGAAGGAAGGCCGCTCACGGGTGGACAGAACCAGGTGAACCTGTGGAGGCATAGTGTTTATCAAGCTCTCCACGATCTCGTTGACCTCAGGGCTCTTGATTACCGCATGGTAGTCGTCGATCACAATAGCGACATCGTCGATGATGTGGTCGAGCAAGTCGTTACTGAGAAGATCAACTGCGTTCCGGCGCGCAGAAGGGCTATAGCTCTCCTCGAGCAGCGCAAGCGAGCGCGATCCCATAGTCGGGTACACCGAGCGCAAACACCATATCAGGTGCCCAATGAACACCCGCGGATCAGTGTCGGCGCTGTTAACCGAGTACCAGAAAGACGGGACGTCGGCGCGAGACAGATGCACAGCCAACACCGTACTCTTGCCATAGCCCGGACCTGCCTGGAGTATCGTAACCTTATGGGATACTACCCCCTCAAGCAACTCGGCCAGACGTGTGCGGACTAGCAGCCGTTTTCGGGGCAGGGGCGGTATGAACTTAGTGCGGACTATCTGAGGATCATATGCCATTCACCATGCGCTCCTTGGCCTCGCTGATGTAGCCTCGTTTCAGCCCGGTTACGATCGTGCAGCGTCAGCGCTATTGCCTATCTACGACACGAGCAGCGGAATACCTCCAGGATATGTGCCTCCTCGGGGCCTGTAACCGACTGCACTCCTGTAGTTCATCTGGCAGAGGTCGACCGTACCGGAAAGTGCCGCGACGTTTCCCGGCGTGTCGCATCGCCTATGGGTTTCCCGCTATGCGTTACCCACATCGCTGGGAAGAATGCGCGGAGGCCTGCCTGCGCTCGGAGGCGTCAGTTGCCGGTGAAAGTAGCCTTGCGCAGACCTTTAGGTAAACCCTTGTTTAGCAGGGCGTTAGCGAACCTATGAGAAAAGAGTACGGTTTTCCGCGGAGCCTATTAGGAACGTACTAGGTTTTTACGGGCAGGGGAGGAAATCGGGCGGATTTGGGGCTTCCTGGGGAATCGGAGATCGT
>JAGVTS010000100.1 GCA_019136685.1 Bacillota bacterium
CATGGCAACATCGATGAAGCCTGGACGGAAACGGCCTGGGCCAAGATAGTTGCCGACCAGCCTGGGGCGCCTCCCAGGAATCCTCGGACTTCAGTCCGGGGAGGATGTCAAATCAGTACATTCATGGCCACAAGGGCTGTGAAGCGCACATAACCGATGCGTCCCGCGACCCATCCTCGGCTGGCGCTTCATGCATTAGCGTAGCCCGGAAACGCACAGCACTCGTCGGTTTCCACTATAGCGAGCCCCAGTGCGCGGGCGTGGTCCGCGGCTTCTGGCGCAGGCTGCACGATCAGGTTCGCGCCTGCGTCGATTGCCATTACGTCGACAAGCCCGCGGTATGCGCCGCCGGGCCTCATGCAACCCAGATTGATGAGGGTATCGGGGAACATGAGCCTGGCGTCAGCGATGATCTCTCGCACCAGTCCAGGTTCTGGGGCCGCTACGTCTGCCATCCGCGTCCGCGGAGTCGGCGTGAACACGATGAACACGATTGCCGGGGGCACTGGAGCGGCCCCCGAGGTAACAGTGCTCAGAATGGCTTCGAGCGCGCCGATCTCCGGCGGCGACGACGGTGATTCTGGGGGTCCCGCGAGGCCGATGCAGACGTGGGGCACAGTCGGCACGCGCCTCGCCAGCGATACATATGACGCGATGTACTCCTCAGGCGACCTGCGGAGCCCGTAGACCTGGCTTATCACACGCTGGTCTGTCGTAACGTCGAAGGACACAACATCAGCCCACCGTGCTATCTCTTCTGCTTCTGTATCCGACACGAGGCCGGCATGGCAGTTGATGCGCAGTCCCGGCGCCGACTCCGCCATGCGTCGCGGCCAGTCGCCGAGGGGCACTCTGCCTGACATATCGCACCCGCCGCTCAGCAGCACACTCTTGGGCCGACGCTCGCGCACAGCCTCCAGAGCATGCGATACAGGCCTCATCGCCGCCAGGTAATGCCGACCACAGTGAGCGCAATCCAGCCCGCACTGTTGGCCTGTCACTGATATCGCGATAGTTGAGGAAGGCCTTGCGAACACGATCTCCTGAGGGAAGCGCGCGGCGCGAACCTCCCAAGCTTGCCGCCATTTCTCCATCTGCTATCTCTCCATCTGCGGTCCTGGTCGACACGGGAAACCACGTGGACATGAAAAGGCGCCGGGCTCGCCATGTCTTTCTCAATCATACCATCAGAGTCAACCTGCGGCGCTACAAGAGGATTTGACGGTATTATGGGCAATAATCGACGATATGCCAGCCATAGCCGTTTTGGTGCAGTGTTCGCCCCATTAGGCCAGCTAAAGAGCCTTTCGGTCAATGAGCCTCCTTTTGCCATCATGCCGTCCGGCAATGCCTGCTCGCAGTTCTACTCTGCGATGCCTACAAGGACTACACAGTCCCGCGCTGCAACGACTCGCAAGGTGGCGCGGGTGGCCTCCGTAGGTGATCGGAGCTGCAGGAACCGACAATCTGTGGGTTTTCCGACATGTTGGACAAACCCCTGCTGCACGCGGCTTTGATGGGATTTCCCCTGCGTAAGGCCGCCTTGATGGGCGGCTGGGACGGTTTGGGGTACAGCGAATCCTCTGTGCTTCCGCGTCATCGAGACCTTGAGACCCTTTGCCGCAATCTCAGCGGAGCACATGCCGGGGGCCGGGCTGGAGGCCGGGCCCGGATCGGGAATTCCAGGTTAGGGTGGCATGCATGCCCAGACACGCCTGAAGAAAACCCCGCAGCGGCGTGAGTATTTCCGAAATGTAAGGAGGAAAACCGGTAGCAGCATCGAATCATGCGTATAACCTTACGCACACAGATGTGTATACACTGCCTCGAGCTGGGATCCGGAGGTGGGAAAGGGCAGCTTAGCGGGTCATCGGGCTGTGCTTGCAGATTCAGTTTCGACACATCACAGGCATCTAGCAAAATGGAGGAGGGCTGCATAATGCTTAATCGCACTACGTTTCGGACACACGGAATCAGAACGTCTTTGATCTGTATCGCTCTCGCGGTTCTGGCGCTTATGGCGAGCGGCTGCGCGCTGAACCCCTCAGCTAAAGATACAGGGCTCCCCAAGACGGTCGTCGTGGCCCAGGGGACCGACGCAACCAGTATGGACCCGGCTCGCCGTGTTGGGTTTCCGTCTCTCAACATCAATATGCACATCAGTGATCCTCTGGTCTTCGGCGACCCGGAGAAGGGCATCGTCCCGTGGCTCGCTGAGTCCTGGAGCAACCCTGACGACACAACGTGGGTTTTCAACCTGCGCAAGGGCGTGAAGTTCCACAATGGAGAGCCGTTCAACGCGGAGGCTGCCGCGTATTCGCTGGAGCGGTTTCGCGATAGAGACATACCCGGCCTGAAGCACGCCTACTACTGGGACATCTGCACGATAGTCTCGGCTGAGGCCGCTGATGAGTACACGCTGGTCATCAAGACCGAGAAACCGTCTGCGCTGGTCCTTCCTGTTCTCACTCAGGTGGAGATGATTGCGCCCAAGTGGGCCCAGGAGGCCGGGCTGGACGAGACCAACAAGAAGCTGATCGGAACGGGCCCATTCAAGTTCGTGGAGTGGGTCAAGGACGACCACGTCACCTTGGAGGCCAACAAGGACTACTGGGGGGGCAAGCCCCTCGTCGACAAGCTGATCTTCCGTCCTATTCCCGACGCGGGCACCCGTATTGCCGAGCTGCTTAGCGGAGGCGTCCACGTGGCCCTCGATATTCCGCTGGACCAGGCCGGCAAGGTCGAGACCGACACTACCACCCTGGCCACAACGATCGGCCGCCGCGCAATGTATATCGGCATCGTGAACAACAAGCCCGACTTGCCCACGTATGACAAGCGGGTACGCCAGGCAATGAACTACGCAGTGGACGTGGATACCATCACCGAAACCTTGATGCAGGGCTACACGCGGCCCTACGCCGGCCTGATCGCTCCGCCTTACAATGACCCGGATATCGAGCCCTACCCGTACGATCCCGACAAGGCCAGAGAGCTGCTCAAGGCAGCCGGGTACGAGAACGGCTTCAGCGTCACGATCGATTCGCCCAACGGAAGGTACATGAAGGATGTCGAAGTGGCGCAGGCTGTGGCGCAGTATCTCAACGACGTGGGGATCAAGGCCACTGTTCAGACCTACGACTGGGGCACTTATAACGACCGTCTGCAGAACGCCACGACGAGCGAGCTCTACCTGATGGGTCAGGCGCTACCGTCTCCTTTCGAGCAGCTCAGCACGTTGCTTGACTCGCGTTCGGCGGGCATTGCCGCTCATGGCTACGCAAACGAGGAGTTCTTCGCGCTCATGGACAAGGCGGCTACTCTGCTCAATGAAGACGAGTATCTCGCGACGCTGTACGAGGCCCAGGATATTGTGTGGGACGACGCTCCGATGATCTTCATGTATCATCAGCCTGTCGCGTGGGGCGCCAGCACGCGCCTGGAAGGGTTCACGGCGGCGTCCAGCGATGAACTTCGTCTCCACAAGGTGCTCTTGAAGCAGAACGACAAGTAACCGGCTATCTACAGGCCGGCTAACCGGGGCAGCGAACCGCGGGCACGTCCGGCGACGCGGCTTTCTGCCCCGACCCGGGCCGGCTGAGGTGCTGAACGCCGGGCAACTGGTCGACTGCGGAATTGCCTTGGTGGTACTGGCGCCGGGCTGACGATGGTTAGGGGGGAGCTTCTTGGGCGGATACCTTGCACGCCGGCTGCTTTCCGGGGCGCTGGCCATTCTCGGAATCGTGATAGTCGTCTTTGTCCTGGTACGCATGTTGGGAGACCCGGCAGCCCTCATGATGCCGCCGGAAGCGACCAAGGAAGAGATCGAGATCTTCCGTCACGCTTACGGGTTTGATCGTCCCATTCATGTGCAGCTCGTCGACTTCATGAGGGACCTCGCCCGCGGCGATTTGGGCCGGTCCTTGCGACACGACGAGCCCGTCATGGACATGATCATGGAGCGACTGCCGGCTACCCTCAAACTATCGGTCACTGCCTTGGTTGTCTCGCTGATCCTTGCTGTGCCGCTGGGTGTTATCGCCGCGATACACCGCGGTACGTTCTGGGACCGCGCCACCATGGTCATGGCCATGCTTGGGCAGTCTGTTCCCGACTTCTGGTTGGGTCTGATGCTGATCTACCTTGCCGGGGTTCGTCTGCGCCTGGCGCCGATTTCGGGGTACGGGGGCTTCAGTCATCTGATCCTCCCCGCGCTCACTCTGAGCGCATTTCCTCTGGCACGTACGACTCGCATTGTCAGGTCAGCCATGCTGGAAGTGTTGGGGCAGGACTACATCAGAACCGCGCGTTCGAAGGGCCTGTCGGAAAGAATGGTCACGTACAAACACGCTCTTAAGAACGCTTTGATTCCTGTGATAACGGTGGTGGGCTTGGACCTTGGCGCCCTGCTCGGCGGGGCGGTGATAGTGGAGACCATCTTCGCCTGGCCGGGAATGGGCCGACTGGTGGTCCAGGCTCTGGATAACCGCGACTTTCCCCTGGTGCAGGGGGGCGTGTTGGTCATGGCGATCTCCTATGTAGGAGTGAACATCCTTGTGGACTTGCTGTATTCCATCGTAGATCCACGAATTCGCTGCAACTGAGGGGGGAAGTCAGTCGATGAACAGTCAAAGCACGGCCGGTCGGCGAACACCGGCGACAAGGGCGCCGATCGGAGCCATAGCCATCCTGACATGTGTCGCGGCTGTAGCAGTATTCGCACCCTGGCTTGCCCCTGAAAACCCAGAGAAGATCGTCTTGACCAGGCGCCTAACTCCACCCTTCTGGATGGAGGGCGGATCTCTTGCACACCCGTTGGGGACGGATTCGCTGGGGAGGGACATACTGAGCCGTTTGATCTTCGGCTCCAGGGTCTCTCTGATCGTTGGGCTGGTGGCCGTAGCCGCCGGCGCCGGCGTGGGCATCGCCCTGGGCCTTGCGACTGGGTACTACGGTGGAGTGCTGGACAATGTGATCATGCGAATCGGCGATGTGCAGCTCGCCTTTCCCTTCATCCTGTTGGCCATCGCTCTCATGGCTGTGCTCGGTGAGGGGCTCGGGAACGTGATTCTGGTGCTCTCGATCAGGAGCTGGGTGCCGTACGCCAGGATGGTGCGCGGTCAAGTGCTGGCCCTAAAGGAGCAGGAGTTTGTTCAGGCGGTCCGAGCGATAGGAGCCAAGGACCTGCGCATAACAGTGAAGCACATACTTCCCAACGTGGCCGCGCCTGTAATCGTGTTGGCCAGTTTCAGCGTTGCCCGAACGATCATAGCTGAAGCTTCATTGAGCTTTCTCGGCCTCGGCGTGGGCGTTTCCGCTGCAACATGGGGGGCCATGATCTCGCAGGGCAAGGATTACTTGACCGACGCGTGGTGGATCTCGGCCTTCCCGGGGCTCGCCATCATGATCACAGTGCTCAGTATCAACCTTATTGGCGACTGGCTCAGGGATTCTCTTGATCCCAGCCTGAAGTACTAGCGACACTGAGAGAACTGGAGGGCACAACGTGAACACTCAAGGTGAACGCGCTGAAGCCATATCGCTGCTTGGGACACCGCTCTTCGGCCCTGTCGCGGCAGAGCCTGGGGAGATAGGGAAACTGCAGCAAGCGCTGTCGGATGCCGAGGAGCAGTATCAAGCCGACCCGGACGCCTGTGGCAAGCTGGCGGCCTATGCTCAGGCGCTTGCGGGCGTATGGCGGTTCCGCGATTCCATCGAGGTGTACAACAGAGGCCTTGAGAAATGGCCGGGCGAGGCCATGCTCTACTGCGACCGCGGCCACCGCTTCATATCCATCCGGCAGTTCGCGAAAGCTCAGGCCGATCTGGCGCACGCCGCGCAGCTGAAGGATGATTCATGGGACATCTACTACCATCTGGGCATAGCCCACTGGATGCTGGCGGACTTCGAGGGCGCGGAGCGGGCGTTTGGCATATGCTACGATCTCACTCCGGATGAATCCCATCAGGTTGCCGTGACCGACTGGCTGTACATGTCCCGACGCAGGTTGGGGCGCGTAGCATCGGCAGAGCCACTGCTAGCCGACATTCACCCCGAGATGAAGACCACAGGGAACAACCACTGCTACCTCTACAGGCTGCTATTCTACAAGGGCGAACTGAGCGAGCCTGAGCTAGTTGAGAGGTCGAAGCGGAAGGGGCTGGCGCCTTCTACTGTTGGGTTCGGGCTTGGGTGTTGGCACTTGTACAGCGGCTCTCCCGGCAGGGCTAGGCAGATCTTTGGTGAGATTGTGCAGGGGAAGTACTGGCCGGCCTTTGGCTTTTTGGGGGCTGAGGCAGAGCTTTCGCGCATGCAGGCACAAGTGTGATACGCGGCGAACTTGCTGTATGCGAATGTGCATACATACAGGGGAGCTGATTGACGAGATGACTCACTCTCTTACAGAGCATGTGGCCCAGTATCTGCAGGTTGCCATCATCAACGGTCTTTTGAGGCCGGGGGAACTCATAACCGAACCTGAGATCGCCGAGAGACTCGGGGTCAGCAGAACTCCGGTGCGCGAGGCAATGGCAAGGCTGCAGGCCATTGGCTTGATTGAACGGACGCCAGGCAAGTACGGCACGCGCGTCAGGGCTATGTCGTCAGCCGAGGCTGTCCAGATACTGCAGGTGCGGCTGATTCTGGAATCGGCCGCTCTCGAGATCGCCTGCGTTACGGCGAGTGAAGAGAGTCTGAGACCGCTTAGGGCATTGCTTGAGATTGAGAGGCAGCGCATTGATGCCGGGGAGCTTCTGCTGCTCAAGGAGGAAGGGTGGCGCTTTCACGAGAAACTCATCGCTCTCACCGGCAACAAGATGCTGCAGGAACTTGCCACTCAAGTGAACGACAGATTCAGCTCGCAAATCGTATCGGTCCCTCCGTCCAGAGAGCGGGAAGAGCTGTCGTATCAGGATCACACTGAACTGGTCAACGCGATCGCACGGCGCGATGCCAAGCGAGCCAAGGAGATAATCAAGCATCACATTCAGCGAGTAATTGGGGCATTTGAAGACAGCCGATTGCAGTCGGTCAGCGAAGGTACAAGTGAGTACCTGGATGACATTGTGCGGCAGATACAGCGGAAGACTCAGCAGAAGCGACGCGGGCACAGCGGCAGGCAAATGGTATGAGAGATACTGACCGGAACCGGTCTTGAAGGGAGTACTCAATTGTGACAGATCGCAGCGAGAAGGTACATGACGAAAGCATAATAATCGACGGCGCATTCACGAATTTCAGCGTTCCGATTCCGCCAACAAAGAACGTTCCTGACATGATGTTGGATCATATCATCGACGGCGGCGTGACTGCTGTTTGCCATTCGCTGATTGCCGACCCGTTCCCGATGTCTGCTGAAGAGGCGCTCATGACGCTTTACGACGACAGCATCATCTTCGATGCTTTCCCCGACAAGGCGGTGCACGTTCTCAAGGCGCAGGATATCGAAGACGCCAAGGCCGCCGGCAAGCTTGGTATCATCTTCTCTACTCAGGGGCTGGCCTCGATAGGCACTAACATGCGCTACATCTGGGTCTTCTACAAGCTTGGGGTTAGGGTCATGCAGTTGACATACAACGAGCAATCGGCGCTGGGCTGTGGGTGCAAGGAACCGGTGGATACGGGTCTGACCCGCTTCGGCCAGCAAGCTGTGGAGCAGATGAATGGCCTGGGAATCGTGCTTGACCTATCGCACTGTGGCGTGCGCACAAGCCTGGAAGCGATTGAGCACTCACAGGCGCCGGCAATCTTCTCACATGCGAGCGTGCGGTCGCTCAACGGTCATACGAGGAACCTTACCGACGATCAGATCCGCGCTGTGGCCGAAAAGGGCGGCGTAGTCGGGCTCTGCCCGCATTCGATCTTTGTGGAGAAGGCCAGGGGAAAGCGGCCCACAGTGAACGATTTCGTCGACCACATTGATTACGTCGTGAACCTGGTGGGAATTGACCACGCGGGGATCGGGTCTGACAATTTCTACTACGACACCTACTATACCAGGCTGACACGGGCCAGCTTCGAGCGGACTTACCCAAGTTTCTTCGGAGGATACAAGCCCGAGGAGAAGCATGCCATCGGGTTTTCCAAGTGGGCTGAGTGGCCCAACCTCACCGAGGCGCTGCTTGCCCGGGGTTACTCGGAGGCCGATACGAAGAAGATCTTGGGCGGCAACTTACTCCGCGTCTTCCGCGAGGTGTGGAAGTAGCGCAGCGCAGGTAGTTAGGCATGCAGGCGGGAGGCAGGCGGCCCGCGCAGTACTTGTGAGAGGTGGAGAGCGGTGACCATTCCTCTTTTGTCCGTCAGAGATCTACACACTGTATTCCATACGGGAGACGGTTTAGTGCCGGCTGTGGACGGAGTCAGCTTCCATCTCGATCGAGGTGAAACCCTTGGAATTGTGGGCGAATCGGGGTCCGGCAAGAGCGTTACGTCGCTATCGGTGATGGGGCTTGTGCCTCGCCCTCACGGCAAGGTGACAGCGGGAGAGATCCTGTTCGAAGGGGAGGACTTGCTGAAGAAGAGCGACTTCCAGATACGGAAGATACGCGGCAAGGACATCTCCATGATATTCCAAGAACCCATGACGTCGCTGAACCCCGTATATACCTGCGGCGACCAGATCGCGGAGTCGATTCGGCTGCACGAGGGGAAGTCTGCGAAAGAAGCCATGGAGAAGGCTGTCGAGATGCTGAGGCAGGTCGGGATCCCCATGCCCGAGCAGCGTGTCCATCAGTACCCAAGCCAGCTGTCAGGCGGAATGCGGCAACGAGTGATGATAGCCATGGCGCTTGCCTGTAGCCCCAAGCTCTTGATCGCGGACGAACCTACCACTGCATTGGATGTGACCATCCAGGCACAGATCCTCGAGCTCATGAAGAAACTCAAGGATGAGATCGGGACAGCGATCATGCTGATCACACACGACCTGGCAGTCACGGCGGAGATGGCCGATAGGGTTGTTGTGATGTACGCAGGCAAGGTAGTGGAGGAGGCGCCGGTGAGTCCGCT
>JAGVTS010000189.1 GCA_019136685.1 Bacillota bacterium
GCTCCGGTATTTCTCCTGGTACCTACGGATAGCCGCCGTGGCCCACACACGCGCCGGCGCCGCAGCGAAGCTGTTCTCCTTCGAAGCCATCGCGACCCATTCAGAGCTCAAGCCAGGATAGAGCAACCCAGTCCAGCTAGATGCGGCATCAACCACGAAGTGGGACAGTCGATAGCAAGTTCGAGAAGGGGGGTACCACGCCACTGTGGCAGGAAAAGGAATCGCTTTCCGGCCTGCATGTGGATTCGCAACCCCCGGATTCGCTATTGCCTACGTCCGCGACGAAGTATAGAATATTAGAGTGAGCATCTATGACTATCAGCGGCAACAGCCGCGTCTTCCAGGGAACCGCCAGAAACCGGGGCACAACGGCTCAAGAGCCCGATAGGGTAGTTCGAGAGCCATATCTATACGGCCTTCACCGGCTGGTGAGGGGCCTGGACTGTGAGCGAAGCGTTTAAGGGAGGAGATCGCTTGAAGAAATACAGGGTGGACCAACTGCGCAATCTGGCCATTATCTCTCATGGCGGAGCCGGCAAGACGACTCTTGCAGAGGCCATGCTCTTCTTGGGCGGCGCGGTTGACCGCTTCGGCAAGGTGGACGATGGAACATCCACGATGGACTACGATCCTGATGAGGTCAAGCGCAAGATCTCCATCAACGCCTCTGTCGCGCCCGTGGAGTGGAACGGCCACAAGATCAACCTGATAGATACGCCTGGATACTCCGACTTTGTCGGAGAGGTTGTAGGTGCGTTGCGCATTGCTGACGCTGCGATGGTGCTGGTGGACGCGGTTTCCGGTGTCGAGGTGGGCACTGAGCTGAACTGGCGACACGCCGACGACCGCAAGCTTCCGCGCTTAGTCGTCGTCAACAGAATGGATCGCGAGAATGCCAACTTTGACAAGGTTCTTGGCTCCATACGCGAGATCTTCGGCAATAGCGCGGTCGCGGCGCAGATTCCCATAGGGGAAGGCGACAAGTTCCGCGGTGTGGCCGACATCATACACATGAAGGCTTTCATCTCGAGCGATGCCTCGGGAAAGAACGTCGTCGAGTCACCGATCCCCGATGAGCTGGCCGATGCCGCCCTCGAGCTGCGCGAGAAGCTTGTTGAGTACGCGGCTGAGAGCGATGAGGAACTCCTGAACAAGTACCTAGAGGGCGAGGAGCTCACGCAGGAGGAGTTCGAGAGGGGCCTGGCGGCCGGAGTGGCCGATGGCTCGGTAGTCCCTGTGTTCTGCGCTTCGGGGCTGCGTATGGTGGGTGTGAAACCCCTCATGGACTCTATAGTTGCGCTTCTCCCGTCGCCTGTGGGTCAGGGCGCTGTGATAGGCCGCTTGCCTGGCTCTGAAGATGCGACAGAGCGACGTCCGGATGAAACCGAACCTTTCTCGGCGCTTGTCTTCAAGACCATGGCCGACCCCTACGTGGGCAAGATAACCATGTTCCGCGTCTACTCAGGTGTGGTGAAGTCGGATTCGCAGGTGTACAATGCCAGCAAGGACAAGGTCGAGCGCTTCGGCCAGGTGTTCCTGATCAAGGGCAAGCAGCAGATTGCGGTGGCCGAGGTCGGTGCAGGCGACATCGCCGGTGTTGCCAAGTTGAGCGAGACGACTACCGGCGACACGCTTTCCGACAAGGACAAGCCGATCGTACTCGATCCCATCAAGTTCCCGTCGCCTGTTCTGTCCATGGCTGCCAGGGCGAAATCCAAGGGGGATGAAGACAAGATCGGGCAGGGACTTACCAGGCTTCAGGAGGAGGACCCCACTCTCCGCTACACCAAGGAGTTGGAGACGGGTGAACTGATCGTGGCGGGAATGGGCGAGGTCCACCTAGATATCATCGCGGAGAGGCTCAAGAGGAAGTTCGGCGCCGAGATGACCCTGGACACTCCCAAGGTGCCTTACAGAGAGACCATCAAGGGCACTGTGAAGGTTGAAGGCAGGCACAAGAAGCAGACCGGCGGCCGGGGCCAGTTTGGGCATGTATGGATCGAGATGTCCCCACTGCCGACGGGTTCAGGCTTTGAGTTCGAGGACAAGGTCTTCGGAGGCGCTGTTCCGCGCCAGTTCATCCCGGCGGTGGAAAAGGGGCTCAGAGAGGGTCTGCCGGAAGGCGGCATCCTGGCAGGGTTCCCGCTGGTCGACCTGAAGTGCTCCCTGTACGACGGTTCCAGCCACCCGGTGGACTCGTCCGAAATGGCCTTCAAGATCGCAGCTCAGCTCGCGCTCAAGAAGGGCTGTCAGGAGGCTAACCCGGTCATCCTCGAACCGATTGTCAAGGCCGAGGTGACAGTGCCTGAGGAGTACATGGGCGATGTAATGGGCGACTTCAACAAGAAGCGTGGGCGCATTCTGGGCATGGAACCCGAGGGCAGGTATCAGGTGGTCAAGGCCCTGGTTCCCATGGCGGAGATGTTCAAGTATTCAATTGATCTGCGCTCGATGACGGCAGGCCGCGGCACGTTTACGACTGAGTTCGATCACTACGAAGAGGTCCCGTTCAGCGTGGCCGAGAAGGTGATCGAGCAGGCTAAGAAGGAGAAGGAATCCTGACCTTCTTGGCCTGGCGAGGGCACGCCTGTTGACATTGCCCTTGCTGTATGAGTAGAATGCGCTTAACGGCAACATCATATATGCATAGCGATGACGGGGAGGAGTAGCGGGGTTACGCCGCAAGAGAGGGACGCCCGCCGGGTGCAAGGCGTCCTGGCCCATGACCGCGTGAATGTCGCCCCTGAGCCGCCTGGCCCAAATCGCTGGCCGCGCGCGCAGCCAGCAGGAGTAGGCCCGGCCGGGATCAGCCCGTTACAGCTGCCGAGATCGACGCGGGCAACGTGTGCGTCTCGCCGCGAGTAGGTGGTGTGCGCGAACAGCCTGCCGAGAACAAAGGTGGTACCGCGAAGTGAAGCCTCCTTCGCCCTTTGATGGGCAGGGAGGCTTTGTGTATGCTCCTGGCCCCAGGGCCGGGGTGTTTTCCGTAGTCATTAATACATCTGCGCTCGAAGGCGCAGGGAGGAAGGATTGCACATGGGAAGGACCGACATACCCACTACGTATGATCCGAAGCAGATGGAGGAGCGGATCTATCAGTTCTGGCTTGACGGGGGGTACTTCCATGCAGAGCCGGATCCGAACCCCGACCGCGAGCACTTCGTCATCATGATGCCGCCGCCTAACATCACGGGGACGCTCCATATTGGCCACGCCTTGGACTCCGCGATTCAAGATATCCTGATCAGATCCAAGCGGATGCAGGGCGCCAACACGTGCTGGATGCCAGGCACTGACCACGCCAGCATAGCTACGGAGGCCAAGGTAGTGGCGAGCCTGGCGAAACAGGGCCTGACAAAGGCCGACGTGGGCCGCGACGGCTTCCTCAAGATCGCCTGGGAATGGAAGGAGAAGCATGGCGGCGAGATTGTGGAGCAGCAGAAAAAGCTAGGCGCCTCGTGCGACTGGGAACGGGCCCGGTTCACCATGGATCCGGTCTGCTCGAGAGCGGTGCGCGAGGTGTTCGTGCGCCTGTTCGAGAAGGGCCTCATCTACCGCGGCGATAGAATGGTCAACTGGTGCACTAACTGCGGCACCTCTCTGTCGGACGTGGAAGTGGAGCACGAAGACGAGGAGTCGGCGCTGTGGTATCTGCGCTACCCGCTGACTGACGGAACCGGACATGTTACCGTGGCCACGACGCGCCCCGAGACCATGCTGGGCGACACGGGCGTGGCGGTAAACCCCGACGATCCAAGGTACGCGGCGCTGGTGGGCAAGACCCTCATGCTACCCATTATGAACAGAGAAATACCCGTCGTGGCTGACGAGCATGTGGATCCGACGTTCGGCACAGGCGCGGTTAAGGTGACGCCTGCCCACGACCCCAACGACTTTGAGATCGGTCATCGCCACGGGCTCGAATCGGTGTGCGTGATAGGCCCCGATGGCCGCATGACTGAGCAGGCTGGAGAGTACGCAGGCCAGACACGCGAGGAGTGCAGGCGCGCTGTGGCGGACCGGTTCGAGTTGGCGGGACTGCTGGAACGGGTTGAGAAGTACACCCATGCCGTGGGACACTGCCAAAGGTGCGGCACACTGGTAGAGCCTTTGGTGTCGCTACAGTGGTTTGTGAAAATGGAGCCGCTGGCCAAGCCGGCAATTGAGGCCGTGAAAAACGGCAACATTCGGTTCGTGCCCGAGCGCTTCACCAAAACATATCTCAACTGGATGGAGAACGTGCGCGATTGGTGCATCTCGCGTCAGCTGTGGTGGGGGCACCGCATACCGGTGTGGTACTGCGATAACTGCGGCCATATGTTTGCCTCACGCGAGGATGCTACAGCCTGCCCCAAGTGCGGTGGGCGTGTGGAACAGGACCCTGGCGTGCTCGATACATGGTTCAGCTCGGCGCTTTGGACCTTCTCCACAATGGGCTGGCCGGATGAAACGCCCGAGCTTGCCGCCTGGCATCCCACGTCGGTGCTGGTGACAGGCTACGACATCATCTTCTTCTGGGTGGCCAGGATGATCTTCACGGCCCTGGAGTTCATGGGGGAGAAGCCGTTCTCCGATGTGCTGCTGCACGGCTTGATCAGGAATGCCGATGGCTCCAAGATGAGCAGGTCCAAAGGCACAGGCGTCAACCCGCTGGAGATCATCGGGGAGTACGGCTCCGACACACTGAGGTTCACGCTGATCACCGGCAACACTCCCGGCAACGACATCAGGTGGCGCCCGGAGAAGGTCGAAGCCTCGCGCAACTTCTGCAACAAGATATGGAATGCGAGCCGGTTTGTCATGATGAACCTAGGCGACTTCGAGGCGCCCGCAGGCGGCCGGCTTCCGTCCGACCTTGAGCTGACGCTGGCCGACAGGTGGATTCTGTCGCGCCTTAACCGGACGGCAGACCAGATCACGCAGCAGCTGGCCAGATACGACCTGGGCGAGGCAGCCCGGACGATCTACGACTTCATCTGGGGCGAGTATTGCGACTGGTATATCGAGATCGCAAAGAGACGGCTGTACGACGAAACTGATGCGCCGGGCCGCCGCGCCGCACGGCATGTGCTGTGGAAGGTGCTCGACGGAGCGCTCAAGTTGCTCCATCCGTTCATGCCCTTCATAACCGAAGGCATCTGGCAACACCTGCCGCACGAAGGCGACAGCATCATGACTCAGGCATGGCCGCACGTGGATGAAGCATGGCTCGACTCTGGGGCCGAGGCGGAGATGGCGATGATCATGGAGACTGTGCGTGCCATCAGGAATGTGCGGGCAGAGTTCGAAGTGGCTCCCTCGCGCAAGGTAGATGCCATCTTCCATGCAGACGGCGCGGTCGCCGCAACCCTCGATCGAAATGCCGACGTGCTTACGCACCTTGCAGGGTTGGCCGGGGTCAAGATGGAGTCGGCCGCGGCCCCCAAGCCCGAGAAGGCCGCTGCCGCCGTGGCGCCGGGACTCGAGGTCTACCTGCCGCTGGCAGGCATGATCGATATCGGTAAGGAGATCGAGCGCCTCCGCCGCGAGCTCGACGGCCTGCAGGCAGAAGCAGCGAAGGTCCGGGCTAAACTGGGCAATGAATCGTTCGTAGCCAAAGCTCCACCCCAAGTGGTGCAGAAACAGCGCGACAGGCTCGCCGATCTTGAGGACCAGCTGACTAAGGTGCAGGTCCGAGTGGCGCAGCTCGAATCGTAGATGGACGTGATGAAGGAGCGGCTCAGGCGGCTGGACTCAGTTCTGACAGAGATGTATGGGCCCAAACCCTTGAGGCCGCACGGCGACCCCCTGGGCGAGTTGGTGCACATCATTCTCACGCAGAACACTTCGGACGCCAATTCTGACCGAACTTACGCGGCTCTCAGGGCGGCCTATCCCTCATGGGATCAGGCGGCCCTGGCGCCGCCGGGCGATATCGCAGACGTAATCCGCATGGGCGGGCTGTCGGACATCAAGGCTGTGCGTATCGGAGATGCCCTGCGCAGGATAGAGGCTGATTTTGGCTCTATCAGCCTGGCCTCGCTCGACACTATGGAGAAGACCGACGCTTTCGACTACCTGACATCGCTACCTGGGGTGGGCCCGAAGACTGCCGCCTGTGTCCTTCTGTTCGCGCTGGGCCGGCCGGTCTTCCCTGTCGACACCCACGTCCACCGCGTCAGCAACCGTCTGGGGCTGGTAGCTACCAGAAGTCCTGCCGCTACCCAGGCAGCGTTGATGCCCGCGGTGCCCGACGAGATCGTGTATCAGCTGCATATGAACATGGTGACCCACGGACGCAAGGCGTGCAAGGCAGGTCGTCCTGCCTGCTCCCGATGCTTGCTGCAATCGGAATGCGATTGGGCATGTGAGCGGGCGCAGGCTGTCGCCGATAGCGAAACCCAATATGCCCCGCCAAACAGCGCAGGTGATAATGGATGAACTATGAGGAGACCATGGCGTATCTGGGCGCGCTTGCCAGGTTCGGGGTGAAGCCGGGCCTGGAGCGTACCGGCGCGCTCCTTGATTTCGCTGGCCAGCCCCAGCGCCGGATGAGGCACGTGCATATCGCCGGCACGAACGGCAAGGGCTCAGCGGCGGTGATGATCGAGGCCGTACTCAGGGCGGCAGGATACAGGACCGGGCTGTATACGTCTCCTCATCTCCAAAGGTACACCGAGCGCATCCGCGTGTGCGGGCAGGAGATACCCCGGGACGAGCTAGCCGCGCTCGTCACCTCGCTTGCACCGGCGGCGCGTGGTTTTGCCGACGATCCTTCGATCGGAGCGCCCACGGAATTCGAGGTTGCCACGGCAGCTTGCTTCCGGTGGTTCGCGAGCCAAGGAGTGGAGATCGCCGTGGTCGAGGTGGGGCTCGGGGGCAGGTACGACTCGACTAACGTCATCACGCCTGAGGTGTCGGTGATCACCCACATATCCATGGACCACATGGATAAGCTGGGGAACAGCCTGAGCCAGATCGCGTCAGATAAGGCAGGGATAATCAAGCCCGGCGTGCCGGTTGTAGTGGGCCCGCAAGAGCCGGAGGCGGTGTCGGTTCTGGAGGCTGCGGCAAGACGCGAAGGCGCGCCGCTAACCGTAGTGGGCAGGGATGTGGGCTTCGATGTCGTATCAATCGACATAAAGGGTACTACTGTCGATATGGATCTACCGTTGTTCGGCCCTGTTCGAGCTACCACAGGCCTTGTCGGCGAGCACCAGGCCGCCAACTGCGCCACGGCCGCCGCGGCCCTGGGCGTGTTAGCCGGCATGACAACGGCGTCGGCGTCCATATCGCCCGACGATCTCCGCCAAGGCCTGGCTTCGGCCGCCAATCCCGGCCGATTCGAGGTAGTGGCGAGCGATCCGTTCGCGGTGGTCCTGGACGGCGCGCATAACCCCGATGGAGCCAGAGCGCTGGCGTCCACGGTTGAGCGCGTCTTTTCGGGCATGCGCCCGAGGGTGCTTGTTGTGGCGTGCTCCCGCGACAAGCAGATCGATGAAATGATGCAGGCGCTTGCGCCCTGTTTCGACGTGGTGGTGGCCACAGCCGCCGCGCATACCAGGTCAGGGACTGCCGATCCGGAAGGATTGGCGACTGCTGCGCGAGCGGTATGGGGAGCCGAAGCGCCGGGGCCGGAGGTCTATGTAAAGACACCGGCGCATGATGCAGTCCGGCTGGGGCTGGCGATTGCCCGCCAGAGGCAGGCTGCTGCGATGGTGGTTGCAGGATCACTGTACCTGATAGGCGAAGTACGCGATATCTGGAGAAGCTGAACAGGCCGGTCGGGCGACTTAGGAGACTAGATGAAAGGCACAATGCAGGCGATGGACCAGTTCGCCAAGTCGAGAGTGACCGTGTTTGTGGGCGCATTCGGCTCGGGCAAAACTGAGCTTGCGCTCAACTTCGCCATATGTTTGGCAGACGCGGGCGGCGGTATTGGCGGCAGCGTCGGCGACGGCGCGCCCAGGGCAGTGCTTGCCGATATTGACATACTGAAGCCGATGTTTCGATCGCGTGAACTCAGCGCGCAGCTGGCGGCGAGGGGCGTTCGAGTGGTGTCCGGCGCCCCAGGGTACGAGACGGCAGACGTGCCGGCGCTGTCGCCCGCGATATACGGCGCGATTGAAGATAAGTCCGTGCCGCTCGTGATGGACGTGGGCGGCGATGATGACGGCGCGCGGGCTCTCGGCAGATTCCGCTCGCACCTAGAGCGGGCCGGGTACGACATGCTCTACGTGGTGAACACATTACGACCGTTTTCGTCTGCGCCGGAACAGATCACCGCGATGCTGCGCGCGGTGGAGAATAGCTCCCGCCTCGCCTGCACCGCCCTGGTGTCCAACACTAACCTGGGCGCGGCAAGTTCGGCGAAGGAGGTCCGCACGGGTCTCGGCACGGTCAGGCGCGTGTCGGATGAGGTGGGAATTCCGGTGAGGTTCTTTACTGTCTCTCTCGGCGTGGCGCAGTCTTGCGGCGAATCGGTGCGCCGCATTGCACGCGACTACGGTATTCCGGTTTTTGTCATCGATAGAATGGTCTTGCCTCCGTGGGAGCGGCTTTATTAGGAATGAGCGCTGTTAGTACGGAATAGATGTATCTACTGAGGCGGGGCCATGCCCCGCGTCGCATGAACTGAGCTAGAAGGAAGGGATCTGTTATGCCGGTGAAGAGGTCATCCACAGGCGGCGCGCTCTCCCTGGTCGTCGCGGTGGTCCTGCTGGGTGCGGTGGCAGTCGGGGCCGGCTGGCTGATTGGGCAGCAAGCCCTAAACTGGTGGAACCCCGACCGAAGCTCGTCTGCGAAGACCGACTCGGAAGATACGGGCTACAGCTACTATCCATGGAAAGATACGTCAACTGA
>JAGVTS010000085.1 GCA_019136685.1 Bacillota bacterium
TTGGTTGGTTGGTGGAGTCTCAGCCGCAATGTGATAGTCTGCACGCTGGTCACCCCCCTTCAGTTTGCTCTCTGATGTACCGTTCGATCGTCTCCGCAGACACATTGCCGGCGCCGGCGATGAAGTAGGAGGGGGCCCACATCCCATTCACGCTCAGCGGCTGTTTGCTCGATAGTCTGCTTTAGTCGCTCAGCCACCTGCTCGACGAGAATGCGCCGTCGGTACCTTAGGATCCAGACTACGCGGCACATGAGCAAATATTCGGAAGGTATGCCAAACTTGGTCTCTCTACTAGTCTGCATCTACCATACGCGCCATCAGAAGGCAACAAGCAAGCAAGCAAGGGGTCGACGACTAGGCCGGAGACCGGAGCGCTTCATCCCCGGGATGAATCCCGGGGCTTTCGCTCACGAATCTCCGTAACCAATCCTGTTCCAAAGTCATAATGTGTAGCGCTTTGGGGTCGTAGGGCGGCGCCTATCGGGGCGGGCGCCGCAAGGAGGGGTGGACCGATGGATGAGGCGTCGAGCAGAGGGTTCATCGCTGATATCCTGGTCATCGCCGGTTTGATGGCCAGTGTGTGGCTGTTGGCAGAGGGTGAGGAGGAGCGGGGGCGAGGGGCCCAGCCTGAGACCGCGGAGGCAGTCGGGCCGCCTGATCTGCGTCCTGGCAAGGGCGAACCGCGAGGCTAGAGCATAGTGTGTGGCAGAGCGGGGGAGGTGGAGTGATAATGCGGTCTTCCTTCAGATTCTCCGAGTCGGGCAGGCGCCGCCAGCAGAAGATCGTCGTATTCGACAAGGACGTAGACCGTGCCGACTGGATGGGGATTCTGTCGAGTTGCAGAGGACACGTGTTGAAAGAACTGCCCTTTGTGCACGGGCTTCTCGTTCTGGTTGACGAAGATGAGGCGGCCGACGTAGAGTCGCTGGCAAGCTCCAGATCGGGAGTGCTCCGCGTAGACGACGACATCGATATCGACATGGTGTTTGAAGTGGGGCGGCTGGCATGGGGGCCCAAACTCGTAGAGAACACTCCGTGGGGCATATCCCGCATCAACCTCAAGGGAGTGGACCGGACAGGGCGGGGAGTGAAGGTCGGTGTGCTGGATACGGGAATCGACTCGGTTCACCCTGACATCGGCCGGAACGTAAAGGGCGGAATGGACGCGATTGGCGGCACCGCATCTGCTCGAGATGACAACGGACATGGCACTCATGTGTCGGGCACCATAGCCGCTCTGAGAAACGGCGTCGGTGTGGTAGGCGTCGCGCCTGACGCAAGTGTGTACTCTGTGAAGGTGCTCGACAGCCGAGGGTCGGGGAAGCTGTCCAACCTGGTTCAGGGGATGGAATGGTGTGTCGGTCAGCAGATCAAGGTAGTCAATCTCAGCCTCAGCGCAAGCAAGGATAACCAGACTTTCAGAGACGTGGTGCAGAGCGCAAGGAAAGCGGGAATCACCATGGTGTGCGCGGCGGGAAACAGTGGCCCGTCGCCCAACACGGTGGGATACCCGGCTAAGTACATCGAGACTATCGCGGTCGCGGCCATAAACGACGACGATGCGGTGGCCAATTTCTCCAGCCGGGGAAGGGAGATCGCGGTCAGCGCGCCGGGTGTGGATGTGCTCTCTACCTGGCCGGGTCGGAGATACCGCAAGAGCTCGGGCACGTCCATGGCGGCGCCGCACGTTACGGGCGCCGTGGCGCTCATGCTGGAAGCCGACCCTGCGCTGACGCCATCTGAGATCAAGTCCATACTGCAATCGACGTCCGTTCCGGTTGCAGGAGCAGGCTCCGACGAGCAGGGAGCAGGTGTCATAGACGTGGCGGCAGCATTGGCCAGAGTGGCGAGAAAGCGGACTGCAGCGGCTACGCGGGTGGGGGTGTCCACATGAGATTGCCCACTGATTCCGAAAGCGTGGCTTTGGTTCGGGCCCTACGCCCGTTCCTGAGTGAGCGCGGACAATCGGCGGCAGACGACTTGCTGGGTTCTGTGAACCTGATATCCGTATTCGATTCGCTGGGAGACGTCGTGAGAAAGCGGCGAGGGATGGGGCTGCAAGACCGCCCCCTGGCGTTCTTGTCGGGCCTAGCAAACCTGGATCTCGATCCGAAGATCGTGGCGAAGGCGGTGGAGAACATGATGGATATGGAGAAGAGTTCGGGGGCCTCGATGCCGGAGAAACCGAAGACCCCGCGCGAGCCCCAGGGGCCGCGGCCGGAGGATATCACCAAGATGCTGCAAAGCGTAATGGCGAGGGCGTCGTCGGATCCCAACTTCGCAGCCCTGCTGGGCTCACTGGCTGAAGAGGGGATGAGGTCCAACATGCTCCCTAAGCTCATTGAGACGCTTGGCGCGGAGATTCCTCCGCAGGACAGCGCGCCCGAGCGACAGGCGTAAGATCGGAGGTGCGGGAGTGAAACTCGACAATCTGTTCTCATCTGGCACAGGGCTTGGCAAGTTGCTGCCGCTCTTCATCCTGCTTATCGTGTTTCTCTTCATAGAATGGTGGTTCTAGCATGCCCATGGATACACGGGGGTGACAAATGATGACTGAGAAAAGCGCAGAAACCAAAAAGACCTGGTTCCTCTGGGGATTCCCATGGTGGTGGTGGCTGGTAATCATCGGCATAGTGCTACTGGTGATCTTCTTCCTGTTCAGGTAGTTGGCCAGTTCGCCCACACAGTGCCGGCACGAGACCCGGGCAATTGGCGAGCCGAGAGCCGCGCGAAGGCGCGGCTCTGCCGATTATATCCAGCGCTGCTTTTCGCCTGGTCAGCATGGATGGTATAATACGCGTAGACGCGGAACTCGGGAGGCTTGGGGATGCACGTAGAACAGAAGAAAGCCAGGGTCGTTGCCTTCGGCTGCCAGATGAACGAGCGCGATGCCGAGACTATCTTAGGTCTGCTGGAGCAGATCGGGTACGGACGCGCCGCCGACGACATCGGCGCCGACGTTGTCATATTCGTCACCTGCTGTGTGCGGGAGAATGCGGAGAACCGGGCCATCGGTAACCTCGGCGACATGAAGAGGCTCAAAGCGCAGAAACCCGGCATGATCATAGGAATATGCGGGTGCATGGTGCAGCAGGAGCATGTCAGGGAGATGGTGCGAAACCGGATGCCCTGGGTCGATCTGGTGTTTGGGACTCACAACATACACCGCCTACCGGAACTGATGGCCCGGGTGGAGGCAGGGGAGCGAGTCATAGAGGTCTGGGACGAAGCCCACGAGGTCGTTGAAGGACTACCGGCATCGAGGGCGTTTCGCCACAAGGCCTTCGTGAACATTACATACGGGTGCAACAATTTCTGCACCTACTGCATAGTGCCATACGTAAGGGGAAGGGAGCGCAGCCGCCGTCCTGACGACGTTCTGGCCGAAGTGCGCAAGCTTGCCATATCAGGTTGCCGAGAAGTGACTCTTTTGGGCCAGAACGTGAACTCATATGGGCGAGGCTTGCCGCCGGAGGACGACGGGGGCCTCTGGGGTTTTGCTGATCTGCTTCGCGCAGTAGACACCGTGGACGGGATCGCTCGGATACGGTTCACCACATCGCACCCCCGCGATTTCAGCGATGAGATGATCGAGGCGGTAGCCTCGTGCAGCAAGGTGTGTGAGCACTTCCACCTGCCGCTTCAGGCAGGAAGCGACAGAGTGCTCAAGATGATGAACCGGGGCTATACCTCCCGGCGTTATGTGGATCTAGTTGGCCGTATCAGGCAGGCGGTACCCGGGGCGTCAATAACCACCGACATCATGGTGGGATTTCCCGGCGAAACGGAAGCGGATTTCCAGGCAACCCTCGACATCGTGCGGGAGGCGCGATTCGATGCCGCGTTTACCTTCATCTACTCTCCGAGGGAAGGCACTCGAGCTGCTTCTATGCCGGATCAGGCGCCCGAGGCAGTGAAGCGCGATCGGATATATCGCCTGATAGAGCTGGTGAACGCCACGGCTGAGGGTGTGAATGAGTCGTTGCGCGGGCGTGTGGTCGAGGTCATGGTGGACGGGCCGTCTGAGCGCGACCCTTCCATACTTGCCGGCAGGACCAGGTCCAACAAGATGGTGCACTGGCGCCCCGGCGGCCAGGGAGGCGCGCTCGCCCCTGGTGATCTGGCGATGGTGAGAGTGCTGGAACCTCGCACCTGGACGCTTCACGGCGAGGCGGCGGATGTGCCGCGAGAGGCAGGTCGAGTGGACTGATGGCCAAGAAGCCGACGCCGATGATCAAGCAGTATCGCCAGCTCAAGGCGGAGCATCCTGATGCCGTCCTCATGTTCCGTCTGGGTGACTTCTTCGAAATGTTTTGCGAAGATGCGGAGATAGCCAGCCGCGAGTTGGGTATCGTCTTGACGAGCCGGGAGGCTGGCCCGTCGAACAAGATGCCCATGTGCGGCGTGCCTCACCATGCGGTGGACGGCTACATCGCCACGCTGGTGCAGAACGGGCACAAGGTTGCCATTGCCGATCAAGTGGAAGACCCCCGCGTCGCTCGGGGCCTCGTGCGTCGGGAGGTCGTGCGCGTGGTCACCCCCGGTACTCTGGCCGATCAGGTGGACCCGGTTACGAACAACTTCCTTATCGCGGTGGTTGCCGCTCCAGGGGGTATGGGGCTTGCGGCATGCGATGCATCCACCGGCGAGCTCTTGGCTACCCAGGTGCTAGGCGACGATGCTGCCATACTCATCTCGGAGGAAATAGGCAGAATATCGCCGAGCGAGTGCATCTACCCCGAACACGGAAGTGAGGTGTCCGCCAACCAGGCATGCCCGGTCGAGGGCAAGTTCGTATCGTACCCCAGGCCCCGCAGGCATTTTGAGCTTGCCCATGCCGTAGAGACGCTTCTTGCGCAGTTCGAGGTGGCCTCGCTAGAGGGTTTCGGCGCCGGTGGCATGGATCTAGCTGTGCGGGCGGCCGGAGGTCTGGTTTCGTACATTCAAGAGACCCAGATGTCTCGCGTGCCGCAGATATCGCGCATGCGCGTTTACCATTTGGGAGAGTTCATGCAGGTGGACGGGCCTACAAGGCGAGCACTGGACCTGTTCGGGCGGGAGAGGGGCCTTGTCAAGGCGCTTGACGACACGCGGACGCCCATGGGCGGCAGGCTCATTCGGGCCTGGCTGGAGCGGCCGTCTGTGTCGGCAGATGAGATCAACGCACGACTCGACTGCGTTGAGGAGCTGGCCGAGGACACATTCATGCGGGCCGACATCCGCGCTGCGCTGGATCGCATGTACGACCTGGAGCGTACCTGCGGTCGCATCGGCTACAGAACGGTTGGCCCCAGGGACTTGCTCGCCTTGGCCACATCGCTTGAGGCTGCGGACGATTTGCAGAGAGCCGTAGCCGGGGCGGTTTCGCCGCGCCTTGTGGAGCTTCGATCGGCTATCGATCCGGCGCCCGAGGCGGTGGGCCGGATCCGCGAGTCCATACGGGATGACGCCAAAGCCGCGACCGGCGAGGGAGGCATTATCCGACCCGGGTTCAGTTCGGAGGTGGATGAGCTGAGCCGGGCATCTACAGAAGGGCGCGAGTGGCTGGTCAAGCTGGAGGCGAACGAGCGCGAGCGTACTGGGATCAAGTCGCTCAAGGTCGGCTTCAACCAGGTGTTCGGCTACTATATCGAGGTAACGCACGCCAACGCCCACCTGGTGCCTGTCGACTACACTCGCAAACAGACATTGGCCAACGCTGAAAGGTACATCACTCCCGAGCTGAAGGAGCTGGAATCCAAGATACTGGGCGCAGAGGAGCGCTTGGCGCGGTTGGAGGCGGCGATATTCCAGCAGATCGTGGATGAGGTGGCCCGGTATCTACCCAGGATACTCTGCACTGCTCGCGCAGTGGCTCAGGCGGATGTGCTGGCGGCGTTCGCCGAGGAAGCGCGGGCGTCCGGCTACGTGCGGCCTGTGGTGGACGATGGATGCGCTACTCGGATCCGTGAAGCGCGCCACCCGGTGCTGGAAAGGATCCTGGGGCCGTCTCGATACGTGCCCAGCGACGTAGAGGTGGGTGAAGGCGGCGGACGTCTGCTCCTTGTCACCGGGCCGAACATGGCGGGCAAGTCTACGGTGTTGGCTACCGTGGGGCTGATTACGGTGATGGCCCAGATAGGGTCGTTCGTGCCTGCGCGGGAGGCACGCATAGGTGTGTGCGACGCCATATTCTACCGCGCCGGTTCCTACGACGACATTGGCTCGGGAAAGAGCAGTTTCATGGTGGAACTGCTGGAGACGGCCAACATCCTGAACACCGCGACCACCCGCAGCCTGATCCTCATGGATGAGCTGGGCAGGGGCACCAGCACCTATGATGGGATGGCCCTTGCATGGGCGGTTGCCGAATGGATCCATGACCAGGTAGCGGCACGCACTCTGTTTACCACTCACTATCACGAGCTTGCGGCTCTCGAGGAACGCCTGCCGCATGCGCGCAACTACCATGTCGGGGCAGTCGAGCAAGGGGGCGAACTGGTCTTTCTGTACAGACTGGCACGGGGGAGCGTGGACCGAAGCTACGGCCTGAACGTGGCGCGAATGGCCGGGCTGCCCAGGGAGGTCATCAGACGGGCGCAGCAGATCCTGCGGGATCTGGAGAACGCCCAGCCGTCGGGCGGGCATCAGATGACCTTGTTCGGCTGGACAGACGAGGAACCTCTGCCGATAGCCACCGTGGTGGCCGACAGCGATGGACGCGCAGCCAGGAGGGTGCAGGAGCGGCTCGATAGTATCGATCCGGATGCGCTGTCTCCGCGCGAAGCTTTGTCTTTGTTGTACGAGCTCAAGAGAATGCAGGAGTAGGTGGTCACACATGCGTATCTTGAAGCTCTCGCCGGAAGTGGCCGACAGGATTGCGGCGGGCGAGGTCGTCGAGCGCCCCGCCTCTGTTGTAAAGGAACTCATCGAGAACTCGATAGACGCAGGCGCGCGCGCCGTGCGAATCGAGATCGCCGGCGGAGGGCTCGAACTGATCTCGGTGTCCGACGATGGGTGCGGGATGAGCCGCGACGATGCACCCCTTGTCTTCGAGCGCCACGCCACGAGCAAGATATCTCGAGCTGAGGATCTGTTCTCCATTGCCACCCTTGGCTTCAGAGGCGAGGCGCTCCCCAGCGTCGCGTCGGTGGCCAGGGTGAGGCTGATCACGCGGGAGCGGGGCGCGGCTCTGGGCACGGTTATGATTGCCGAAGGCAGTGTCGTGAGCGCGCCGGCGCCAATAGGCGCGCCGGAGGGCACCACTGTAACCGTGAGTGATCTGTTTTACAACACACCGGCGCGTCTGAAGTACTTGCGTTCGGTGCCTACTGAAACGCGTCGCGTTATCGAGACCGTCGGGAGGCTGGCCCTTGCTCACCCAGAGGTCTCCTTCAGCCTTCAGGTGGACGGACGCAACGTGCTGTCCACTCCGCGCGACGGATCGCTGCGCGAGGCTGCTGCAGCTGTGCTTGGCGTGGAGCTTGCGCGCTCCATGGCCCCGGTGGACAAGACGACTCACGGGATCGCGGTTCGGGGCCTGGCAGGACCGGGCGACTACGCCAAGTCCGGCCGGGATGTGCAGCATGTTCTGGTGAATGGCAGGCCGGTTTCGTGCAAGACGGTATGGGCCGCCATAGACCGTGCGTATGACAGGTCGGCGCCGGCCGGGAAGAAGGCGCCTGTAGTGCTCTCCATAACCGTGGACCCGTCATCTGTGGATGTTAATGTGCATCCGGCCAAGAGCGAGGTGAGATTCGCGTCGGAGTCGGACGTGTATTCGGCAGTCCACGGCGCGGTATCTGCTGCCCTGCGGTCCATGGATGCAGTGCCGGACATCGGCCCGAAGATTCGCGGCGCCCTGGCCGACGAGGGCGAGCCGGGCGACCGGTCGAGCCGCGATGGCGCCCGGCTGTGGCCGAGCATTGCCGCTGACAGGCCGGAGGGCTTGGCATACGGCGGCGACCAGCGACTCGATATCGACCCCGGCAGCGGCGAGGGCACCGGCGACCGCAGCTGCCCAGTGACCATAATGGGCCAGCTGGCAGGCACCTACATTCTGGCGGAGAGCGGCGAGAGCCTGCTCATCATCGATCAGCATGTGGCGCACGAGACGGTTTTGGTGGACACGTACAGGCGGCAGCTCGCGTCGGGGTCATCCGACACTGCCACTCAGCTACTGCTCTCACCCGAGCTTGTTGAGCTTGGGGCTGCCGACACGGATCTGGTGGCGCGCCACCAGTCAACTCTGGCACGGATGGGATTTGAAGCAGACGTGTTCGGCGCAGCATCAGTCCTGGTGCGGGGCATTCCGATCGCGGCAGCCGACATGACGCCTCGGGAGGCGCTCGGCGCGGCGGTTGAGGGAATCGCAGCGGCGCCCGCGGAGGCGGATCCGGAATCGCTGGCCGACCATGTCGCTGTGTCGCTCGCATGTCACAGCGCCGTGAAAGCCGGAGCCCGCCTTCAGGTGGAGGAGATGAAGTCGCTGGTGGCGGCCTTGCTGCGGTGCGACAATCCTACGAGGTGTCCGCATGGGCGGCCTGTTATCGTCACGATCTCGAAGGAATCTCTCGAAAGGAGCTTCGGTCGGCGTTGATTATCACACGTGGGCTCGCAGTCACTACGTCATCGCGTGCAGGAGCCGCGGAAATCGATCGTGCCAGGAGGGTCGCTTCAGCCTTGAACTCGCCGTACATCCAACGGCACAGCAAGTCTATCGCCCAGGTCGCCAAGGAGGGGCCTGGCCAGGGTGAGATCGAAGGCGTGCTGGTTGTTGAATCGAACAGGATGACGCTGGTGGGCATAGCGCAGTCTGGCCCTGCCGGCCCGCGGCTCTTCTTCCATCCTGGAATGGCGCCGAGCAGAATCAGGCGTGCGGGGCAAGGCAGGAAAGACCATATGCTGGAGGCCATGGGCGTGGCCCGAGGCGACCAGGTGCTCGACTGCACGCTGGGCCTGGGAAGCGATGCTATAGTGGCGGCCTGGGCTGTCGGGCTTTCAGGGAAGGTAGTCGGCATTGAGTCCAGCCCGGCCGTGGCCGAGATCGTTCGGGCAGGGCTACGCGAATACGACAGGGCGGACCCGGACACGACTGCCGCCATGCGCCGCATCGAGGTCGTTTGCGCTGAACACCTAATGCATCTGATGTCGTGCCCGGATCGTAGCTATGATGTAGTATACTTCGACCCCATGTTTCGTGAACCTGTGCGCCCATCGCCAGGCATTGCCGGGCTGCGCAGATGGGCGTGTCATGCCAGGCTGTCGGGTAACGCTGTGCGGGAGGCGACTCGAGTGGCTCGACGCCGGGTAGTCATCAAGGATAGGAATGATGGCTCCGAGCTGGACAGGCTGGGCGTGACTATGCGCCTGGGCGGGAGGGGAAGCCGGGTGGAATACGGCGTCATACGCCTAGCGTACGAGGCGCAGTGCCAATGACCGAGCCGATGCGCATTCCGCTGCTGGCAATTGTGGGCCCGACGGCATCCGGCAAGTCGGCCGTTGGAATGGCCTTGGCGCGTAGGCTGGACGGGGAAATCGTGTCAGCGGACTCGATGCAGGTCTACCGGGGAATGGACATCGGCACCGCCAAGCCGTCCCGAGGCGAGCAGGCTGAGATCCGCCATCACCTCATCGACGTAGCCGATCCGGACGAAGTGTTCAGTGTGGCGCGCTATCAGGAGCTGGCCGGCACAGCCATTGCCGAGGCGGCCGCGCGGAGGAAATTGCCCATAATGGTGGGCGGCACAGGGCTGTACGTGGACGCCGTCGTAAGGGGATTTCTCTTCCCGGATGAGGGGCGTAATCCGGCAGTTCGGGCCAGGCTCGAGCGAGAGTCGGCCGCAAGCGCCCTCGGCGCGCCGGCGCTCCACGCCAGGCTGGCTACGTGCGATCCTGAGGCCGCCCGACGAATACACCCTAATGATCTGCGACGGATCGTGCGTGCCCTAGAGGTGTTCGAGGTGACCGGTCGTCCAATCACCGAACTGCGGAGAAAGCACGTGCCCATGAATGCGTACAACACCAGGCTCTTTGGCCTGACGATGCCGCGCGAGGCGCTCCTTGGGCGGATTGATGCCCGCGTGGATCAGATGGTTGCTGCTGGGCTGGTGGATGAAGTGCGCAGGCTGCTTCAGATGGGCTACGACCCTGACGCCACGGCCATGCAGGCAATAGGATACAAGGAGTTCGTTACATATCTTGCTGGGCGGGAAGGGCTGGAGCAGGCAATCGATGCAGTGAAGCTGGAGACGCGCAGGTACGCCAAGCGCCAGATGACGTGGTTCCGAAGGCACGACGACATCGAATGGATTGATGTTGAGAAGCTCTCAGAGCCGTCTGACGCAGCTCTGGAAATAGTGACGCGGCTTGGCGACTGGCTGGAGGAGGCGGACACAGTACTTGGACGAACGCAGGGACGACATCGACGACACGAATAACATGAACGACTTCGAAATTGCGCGTGCTTTGGGCCTGGACGCCGCATGGCTGGATGCCGCACGCCAAGTTTGGGCACGGATCGCGCGCGAGGTCGCCGCGACCGAGGAGATCGCCAGGTCCAACAGCGCTCGGGTGCTGGCGGCACTGAGCCGGGTCGGCCTAGGAGACTATCATTTTGGCGGCACTAGTGGCTACGGGTATGACGACACGGGTCGGGAGCATCTGGAAAGAGCATTCGCATACGTGTTCGGCGCTGAGGCAGCCCTGGTGCGAATACAGATGGTGTCGGGAACTCACGCCCTGGCTGCCGTGCTCTTCGGTGTATTGCGCCCGGGGGATCTGCTGGTGTCGGCGTACGGAGCGCCTTATGACACCATGGTCACTATGATAGGCCACGACCGGCGTGTGCGCGGTTCCCTCGCCGACCACGGTGTCAAATACCTGGAGGTGGCGCCAGGCGAGGGCGGAGAGCCGGACTACGCTGGGATATCGCGGGCCGCCGACAAGGCCCGAATGGTGCTGATTCAGCGTTCCCGCGGTTACTCATGGCGCAGAGCTTTATCGTGCGCGGACATAGGCAGGATTGCCCGGTGTGTAAAGGCAGTCAATCCGCGGGCGGTGGTGTTCGTCGACAACTGCTACGGCGAGTTCACTGAAACAACGGAGCCCGCTGCGGTTGGAGCGGACGTGGTAGCCGGATCGCTGATCAAGAACCCTGGAGGAGGGATAGCCCCGTGCGGTGGATACATAGTGGGCCGCTCCGACCTAGTGGAGATGGCTGCAGAGAGGCTAACCGCGCCCGGATTGGGCTCGCATGCCGGCCCGACGCTTGGGTTCACGCGCCTCATTGCGCAGGGGCTATTCATGGCGCCCCTAGTCACCGGCGAGGCCGTGGCGGGGTCGCAGTTTGCATCGGCGTTCCTTTCGGACCTTGGATTTGAGGTATCGCCGCGGCCCGGAGAACGCCGCCACGACATAGTGCTCGCGGTCAGGCTGGGCTCTCCCGAAAACGTGTGCGCTTTTTGCCGGGCGGTGCAATCCACATCGCCTGTGGATGCGGGCGTGACGCCTGTGGCAGCGCCAATGCCTGGGTATGCAGATGAGGTGATAATGGCTGCAGGAACATTCGTGCAGGGAGCGTCGATAGAGCTGTCGGCGGATGCCCCTCTGCGCCCTCCGTACGATGCCTACCTGCAGGGCGGCCTTGTGCGTCACCAGGTGGAATTTGCCATGCTCAGGTTCGCACAGGATCTACAGAGGAAACCGGGGCAGCGGGGTTGAACCCTCACTCAACTAGGAGGTGGACGGGCTGATGATGACTGGGCGAACCCGAGCGCGTGTGCGCTCACTGGTGATCCTGGCGATACTTGCTCTCATGACCACGTTGCCCATGACTCTTGGTGCTCTGCCTGTTGCTGCTGCGCCGGCAGCAGACGGCGAGGCGGCAGGTGCGAGCGCGCCCGCGCTGGCGCAACCCGGCGAGCCTGAGGAGGCGTGGGAGCCTGCACAGGAATCTGGGGAAGTCCCTGTATCCGACGTTCTCGTGGTGTATGAGTCAGGGTACGCTGTGGGAACTCGCACGATTCAGGTTGAGTTGCAGCCTGGTCCGAACCGCGTGATCGTGGGCGGCTTGCCGGCCGAGGTGGATCCCCGAAGCGTGGAGCTGGCGGCCCTGGGCGCTCGTGTGAGGGTGGAGTCGAAGGTGTTCGATTCTGCCGCGAGATCTTTCGTGTTCATGGTAGTCCCGGAGGCGCCTGGGCCGGCATCGCTCAGGCTAACGTATACATTCACTGGTCTCGCGTGGAGCGCTTCTTACGTAGCAGAGCTCGATCCCCGCCTGGATGAGGTCACTTTTTCAGCGTGGTACTGTTTGAGCAACAGATGTGGGTCATCACTGGCTCCGCGAAGTATTACGCTGGTTGCAGGACAGTGTAATGTGCTCGCAGGCAAGGCAGACGCGCGCGGAGCAGCCGGATTGGGAGTCACGGCGGTCAGCGTGTCATGCCCGAATACAATCCCAAACGGCGCCGACTGCTACCTGCAGGCTGCGAGCGCCAGCGGAGTGCCTGCGCGCATGGTGTACTTGATCGATCGAATCGGGGTTACCCTGTCTGATCTGGCCGTCAACCGCAAGGATGAAACTCCTGTCCTCCTAGCGCTGGATATGACTGTATCGCCGCCCGACCTGACTCTGCCATTGCCTGCCGGATGGGTGACGGTATACACGCACTCCCAAGACGGGACTGGCCATCTGCTCGGCGAGGATACTATGGGGCCTATTCGCGCTGCGGGGTCTGTTATGTTGCGCCTGGGCAAAGCGCCGTCGCTACACGTGGAAAAGGCCCGGACCGACCAGAGGAAGATAGGAACGAGTTCGTGGGAGGAAGCTTACCAGATTCGCATAACCAACCTGGGGTCAGTCCAGGCCGATGTGGTGATTCTGGAGGAATTCCCCGGCGAGTGGGCCATCCTCCAGAGTGCTCCGGTGGCGGCCGGCCGCACTCCGTCCGGGTTTGCGCGCTTCAACCTGCCTGTGCCGGCAGGGGCGCGGACTGAAGTTCTCTACAGGGTCCGCTACACGCTGTAGGAGGTTGAGTTGCCTTGCCCGTCCCCGATTTCCCTCGCGGGGCGCCCGTGGAAAATGCTTACGGCGAGTGCATCATCATAGAGAAGCCGGTTCCTGTCGATCTCGGCGGCGTCTGGGGCGGCGGGCGGTCAGGCGCATCGCGCATTTCATGCAATCTGCAGCTGGTGTATGGCATTGGCCCTGTGATTGAGGCTCGCCTGCGGGCAGAGGGATACAATACCCTGTACGATCTGCTGGAGCATCCACGCTGGGCGGAGCTAGCGCGTCCGGTAGTTGAGGCGCTGGATCGAGGTGATGGGCTCGCACTTGCGCGACTAGGAGTGCGCGACATCGAGCTGCTGAGCCTGTGTGGCCCGAGCGATGTCGTATTCGTGGACGTCGAAACTACGGGCCTGGCGTCTACTTGTCCGCTCTTCATGATAGGCATGCTGCTTCCGGAGTCGACGCACGAACTCCGTCTGGTTCAGGCCTTCGCGCGTGATTACGACGAAGAGGCGGCCGTGCTCGAGGAGGCGCGCATCAGGCTTGCGGAGGCGCGGGCGGTGGTGACCTACAACGGCAAGTCCTTCGACATGCCGTTCATGTCGCGCCGCATGGCGTACCACGGACGATCCGACGAGCTAGAGGTCATGGTGGTGGACTTGAGGTGGCCTACGAGGCGCCGATGGTACGACGCCCTGCCCAACTGCAAGCTGGCCACCGTACAGAGCATTATCCTCGAGTGCCCCAGAGACGGAGACATTCCCGGGCGACTCATTCCCGATGTGTACGTGGAGTATGTCAGGACAGGCGACGTGAGTCTGGTCCTTCCTATCATCGATCACAACGAGCTGGACCTCTTGGCGATGGCAGGTCTTTTGCCCTTCCTGATCTGACTTTTGCATAATCCCTTGGCTGCCTAATATACATGTAGCGTCATGGAGCAGGTACAACCCGCGCTCTGTCTTGCGGGTGTGGCACCGCCTCCACCCGGACACGAAGCGAGGGAGGGCACGCGCATGGAAAAGTTCGATATCTTCCGGCACATTGCGGAGCGCACGGGAGGGGATGTCTACATAGGCGTCGTCGGCCCGGTCAGAACCGGCAAGTCCACCTTCATATCAAGGTTCATGGACCTGATAGTTCTGCCGAACATGAAGGACGCCTACGAGAAGGAGCGAACCCGTGACGAACTGCCTCAGAGCGGCGCCGGCAAGACCATCATGACTACCGAGCCCAAGTTCGTGCCGGGCGAGGCGGTCGAGATCGCGTTGGCCGACAAGGCCAGAGCGGCGGTGCGAATGGTTGATTGCGTGGGGTACACAGTGCCGGGCGCTCTGGGCTACGAGGAGGCCAACTTCCCGCGTATGGTACGGACACCTTGGTTTGAGGAAGAGGTGTCATTCCAAGAGGCGGCGGAGATCGGGACGCAGAAGGTCATACAGGAGCATTCCACGATCGGCCTGGTAGTCACGACAGACGGGTCGATAACGGAGATCAAGAGAGAAGACTACGTGGACGCCGAGCGGCGGGTCATCGCCGAACTGAAGGAACTGGGCAAGCCGTTCATCGTGGTGCTCAACTCGACGCACCCTGAATCTGACGACGCCCGCGGCCTTGGGCAGACCCTGGCGACGGCTTACGATGTACCCGTGATCCCGGTGGACTGCCTGCGTATGTCTAGCGACGACATCATGGGTGTGCTTGATGGTGTGCTGAGTGAGTTCCCTGTGCGCGAAATATCGGTGCGCCTGCCGGATTGGGTTGCCGAATTGGACGAAACGCATCCGGTGCGTGCCGGGTTCATCGCCGGCGTCCGACAGGCCGTGGACTCCGTAGACAGGGTTCGAGATGTTCAGAGCGCGGTCGAGGCGCTCGGGCTGACCAAGAACACTCAGTCTGCCGTAATCACCCTGCTTGATTTGGGAACCGGTCGCGTACTGATCGAGCTGACCGCCCCGAGGGCGCTGTTCTACACGGTGATCTCCGAGATGATCGGGGCGGAAGTCGAGGGCGATTCCGACGTAATGCGAATGATGCGCGGACTGACTCATGCGAAGCGCGAGTACGACAAGGTGGCCACTGCTCTCGATCACGTGCGTTCGAAAGGCTATGGTATCGTGATGCCGTTCCTGGATGAGATCGCATTTGAAGAGCCTGACATCATCAGGCAGGGCAGCAGGTGTGGCGTGCGGCTGAAGGCCACAGCGCCGTCTATCCACATGATCCGAGCCGACATCAAGACTGAAGTCACGCCGCTGGTGGGCACGGAGAAACAGAGTGAGGAGTTCGCGCGGCGCATGGCTGAGGAGTTTGCCGAGGACCCGTCGAAAATCTGGCAGACGGAGTTCCTTGGAACCCCGATGCAGGACTTGATCAAGGAGGGAATAGAGGCGAAACTGGCTCACATGCCCGTCCACGCCCAGGAGAAGCTGCAGGAAACGCTGCAGAAGATTGTGAACGAGGGAAGCGGTGGGCTGATCTGCATCATACTGTAGCATGGGCCCCCGACTCGCTGCGCCTCAAGTAATAATGGCGTGCGAGGCTGGAAAACATACTCGTGGAAGGGGGCAGAACGCATGACCAAGTCCGACCTGGTTGATTCGGTAGCCGCCAAGGCTGGCATGACCAAGAAAGACAGCGCCCGGGCGGTCGAGGCAGTCTTCGACACCATAAAGGAGCAGCTCAAGACGGGTGACAAGGTACAGCTTGTCGGGTTCGGCAGCTTCGAAGTGAAGCAGAGGGAAGCCCGTGTGGGCCGCAACCCCAAGACCATGGAAGAAATCCGCATCCCGGCACGAAGAGTGCCTGTTTTCAGGCCCGGCAAAGAGCTGAAAGACTCAGTCATGTAGTGAGACGCGCAGACCGCAGAGCAAGAAGCGTAGACCGTGACAGCGGCTACGCTTATTTCCTGTGCCCCTTTGGGGACGTCCCTGGGCGGACTGCACCGAAATCCAGCTGGACTCGGGGTGCTGAATTACCGAGCGCGTCGCCGGCGCCTCGACCGCTGTGGCCTGCGACTATGTCGACTAGGAACCCGGGCAGGAACTCCTCAAGCACCATTCGCCCTTGCGCCGAGAGACGGACGGGTTCCCATCGCCTGTACCCGGCCTGACGGTAGTCGGCTTCTATGACGACGGTTTCGCCCGCTGAGGCGGCGCTGTTGCCCACGGCAACTTGGGCTCGCCGGATAAGCCAGGTGTCGGGATCCACATATAGCGTCCAGCTCAACTGAGGTTCGCCCAACCCTGACGACACAGCCGATATTACCCATCTCTCGGATCGCTCCGACGCGTCGTCGCTGCTCTCACTGGGCGCCGACAGCACCGAGAGAACATAATCCTTCGACACGAAAACCTCCGGGTCGATGAATATCAGTCCGTGCCTGGGCTCGATGGTCATGCCCAGCCATCTCACGGCCACGCGGTTGGGTCTCTCGATGGCAAGGCCAACCGAAGTGGTCAGCACGTTCCGACCTCCGATGTAGACCCTGGCTGCGGCTGTTGCTTGGAACGAGGTCAGGTTCTCCTGGGCCTGAAGCATCCTGAACAGGATATCCTGTGCCCTGTGAAGGACGTCTGCCGAACCGGAGGCTGCTCGGGCCGTCGGCGGGGCGCAAACGCATGCCGCGATGAGGAGCGTGAGCGCTAGCACTGCCCCGATGCGTGTCACCGTGACGTATACCCTCCTTCCGTATTCGCCGGCGCCGGCACGGAATTATGGCATCTCACAAGATGTGGGCTTGATTCGGAATACTTCGATAACGGAGCGAGAATCGGGGGTTCCGATGCGCATTTGCGCGTCGCTACTGGGCAGCGGTGAGCGAAACGGCACCCGAGCGGGGTTGGGACTTCGGCCGTATCTGCCTCCGGCCTGCGCGAACCGCGCTCCACATCTGGAACGTGGGTCTGGCGAGAGTGCCGCCTGGTGAGCCTGTGCCCGCTGCCGGGGATAGCCGATAGCAGTTGCTGTGTGTACGGATGGGACGGTTGAAGGAAGAGGTCATCGGCAGACGCCCATTCCACGATCTGCCCACGGTACATGACGGCCACAGCGTCGCTCATGTAGTACACTACCCGAAGATCATGCGAGATGAGCAAGTATGACAGCCCATACTCCCTCTGGAGGTCCTGGAGCAACGTGATTATCTGGGCTTGCACCGATACATCCAGCGATGAGAGCGGCTCGTCCGCCACGATGAAGCGCGGACGCATCGCTAGGGCGCGCGCGATTCCTACACGTTGACGCTGCCCACCGCTGAGCTGGTGCGGGTACCGATCGAGGTGGCCCGGGGTCAGGCCGACTCGTGTAACGAGCGACCGTGCCTCCTGTTCGCGATCGCCGGGACGAGCCCCACGCGCTGCCAGCGCTGCTGCGATGGTGCGACGAACCGTGTATCTGGGATTGAGCGAGCTATACGGGTTCTGGAAGATGATCTGGGCACGGTGCTTCAAATCGCCGCGGCCGAGCCGATTGGGGCCCCACACTGGCGAGCCTTCATAGAGGACCTGCCCGGACGTAGGTTCGGTCAGCCCTACCAGAGTGCGACCGAACGTGCTCTTGCCGCAACCTGATTCGCCCACCAGGCCGACGGTCTGGCCTGCGAATATGTCGAGGTTAACGCCGTCGACAGCCAGTGTGCGTCGAGTGGTTGCACCGCCAAGCCGGCGCGAGAGAAACGACTCAGCGCTGACGAAGTGCTTGCTGACGTCCACAGCGGAAACCAGCGGCAGACAGGCGCTGTTTGGAGCCATAGCTAACACCTCCGTGCATTCATTATAGCACTATGGCTTTAGGCCTGTCCCGAGCTGGGTTGCGCGGGGCGTGCGGGGTCTCGCGTGTGGCAGTGACGGTTGACATCGCCTCTCTTGTATGATAGCATCCAGAGTAGCGATAGTTGAATACGTGCGTGAACGATGTGCGCCCCCCGGCGTGCATCCGCTGAATCTTCCCTGGTGGAAGAGCGGGGGAACCAAATCCCGGTGGATGGGGCGAATCCTGCAACATGCAGGTAGGGCTATCACCTTCGGCCCGAGCCCGTCAGCTAACCTCGCAAGCGAAATGAAGGGACGCCCATCTGTGCCCGGGTGTGTCCCTGGGCACTTCTTTTTCAGGCGCGTTGTGCTCCTGTCTCTTCATGTCCGGCTTGCTTTCAGCTCACTCATCCTGCCTTCTCCCGATGGCTACTCGCACGTCTAGCTGGGAATCCAGTATGGACGGAGGGTGATCATGTCGATGAAGTACCGTTGGATGACGGCGATTTCAATAGGTCTTCTGTTGGCCTGCACTGCAGTCTCCCTGCCGGTGGCGGGAAGTGGCCCCTCGAAGGCTCTTTCGGTGATTGTGGATACCACCGCCGACCGCTCAGATGAAGCACAGGCAATTGTCGAGTATCTTCGCGACGTCGGTGTATCGGCAGAAGTGCGGGTGTGGGAGTGGAGCGCCCTCAAAGAAAGGATTCTCGCAGGTGGGCGGCAGATGTACCTTACTGACTGGGGCAGCGCTTACTTCGACCCGTTCGATCTGGCAGTGCCCAAGCTCAAGACGGGCGATCGGGGCAACTACTCCTTCTACAGCAACCCGCGTTTCGACGCGGCGCTCGATGCGGCGCTTGGCACAATCGACGCTGAAGCGCGGCGACAAGCCTATTTCGAGGCACAGGAGATCCTATGGGCAGACGTGCCGTGGGTGTTTGGCTATTCTCTGCTTGAAATCGAGGCCGCCCAGGCGGATGTACTCGACTGGCAACCATCGATGGACTCCAGAATGAACTTGCACGATGTGGGGCTCAAGCGGGGCGACACCATTGTGGTAGGAATGGCGGCAGACGGCATACTGACGCTGGATCCCGCGGCGTACCGCGACCGAGCCACCGAGACCGTAATCAGGAACATGTTCGACGGGCTCGTCACGCGCACCGTGGACGGCCGAGTCGTTTCGGAGATAGCGGAGTCGTGGAGCGTGGTGTCGGACACTGAATATGTCTTCAATATCCGCCGGGGCATCAAGTTCCACAACGGTGACGCGCTCACTGCAGACGATGTAGTGTTCAGCTTCGACCGGGTGATCCGAGATGGAGCCATGGGAGGCAGAACCTCGCCCCGCAAGGGGCTTCTTGGCCCGTTGGCTGCTGTGGAGAAGGTCGATAGTCACACAGTCAAGTTCGAATTGTCGTCGCCCTTCCCGGTTCTGCTCCAGGCACTGGTGCACGTGCAGATAGTGCCTATGAATTACGTGTTGAACGTGGGCGACGACGGGTTCGCCCGCAAGCCTGTGGGCTGTGGCCCGTTCAAGTTCGTAGAAGGCCGTCTGGACGACAAGGTAGTGATGGAACGGTTCGACGGCTACTACGGGGGCTCGTCCGATTTGAAGCCAGTGGGCCCCGCCCGCGTGAAGAGGGCGATATTCCGCATGATGCCCGACCCGACTGTGCGGGTTGCAGCAATGAAGACAGGCGAGGTGCACATCATCCAGACGGTTCCGGCGCACCTGGCAGCGAGCCTCGCGCGCGACCGCAACCTACAGGTGAAGTCGGCTGAAGGAACTCGCGTCTACTGTATCGAGATGAACTGCGCGCGGGCGCCCTTTGACGACGTGCGAGTGCGCATGGCTATGAACCACGCGGTAGACTGGGACACTATCCTAAAGACCATATACGTTGACGGCGCCACAAGGCTTGCCACAGCCTTTCTGCCCAGTGGATTTGGGTACAACGCTGAACTGGCGCCGTACACTTACGACCCAAGCAAAGCCCGTGCGCTTCTGGCTGAGGCAGGATATGGTGGCAGATGATGCGCCTGAGTCGGCTGCAGGTCAAGCTCATCGAGCGCATAGCCGCCACAATACCTTTGACGCTAGCCGTGGCATTGGCTGCCTTCGTGCTGATGCGGGCGATCCCGGGCGACCCTGTTGATATCATGATGGGGGAGGGGGCTAGCTCTTCAGGTGAGGAGGTAGCCGCCCTCCGAACCCAGCTCGGGCTGGATGAGCCGATCTACCGGCAACTGTCTGGTTACCTAAAAGGGCTTCTCAGGGGCGATCTGGGTTACTCGATCATACGATCGCGTCCGGTGGCCGAGATGATATGGGAGGCGCTGCCCGCTACCATCGAGCTGGCTGTGTATGCTATGCTGTTTGCTCTGGCTCTGGGTATTCCAGTGGGAGTAGTGTCGGCGCTCAAGCACAACACGGCGTTCGACAGAGTGAGCACGGCCGTGTCATTCGTCGGCGTATCGCTGCCTGCGTTCTGGCTCGGCATAGTGGGCATTCTCGTGTTCTCGATGACCTTGGGATGGATGCCCACATCCGGGCGCATCCCGTACGGACTGGAACCTCGCCACATTACGGGGTTTCTGACGCTTGATGCACTGCTCACAGGCAATATGCCCGCCCTCGGCAGCGCCTTGCGACACCTATGCCTTCCGGCGGTCACGCTTGGGTTGGGTGTTGCGGCGGTGGTTGCCAGAGTCACTCGCTCTAGCATGCTCGATGTGTTGGGATCCGACTACGTGCTGTTTGCGAGGGCTAAGGGCGTGCCTGAACCGGCAGTCACTATTCGCCACGCTTTGCGAAATGCCATGATCCCCACGGTGACCCTGGTCGGATTGCAGTTCGGTTCGCTCCTGGGGGGGAACATGATCGTAGAGACCATATTCGGTTGGCCCGGTCTTGGGCGGGTGGTGGTGGATGCGATATTCGCTCGAGACTACCCGGTGGTACAGGCGTCGGTGATGGTGTACGCACTCACGTTCGTGATGGTAAATCTCATCACTGACCTACTGTATACGGTTCTGGACCCCAAGATAGCGCTACAGTGACCAGCGTGATTGGAGGTGAGGCCTGTGGGGCAGGCTTCGTTGCGAACGGATGAGCTATACCAAGGCACGCTTGCGCGCTCTGCCAACATACCTGTGTTGAGCCCGGCAGGTAGGGCGGGTAGGGCACATGGGGCGAGGGCAGGCCTCTGGCCTAGGCTGATGTCGCACAGAGGGGGCAGGCTGGGACTGATCATAGTCCTGGCCTATGTGGCGGTTGCTGTAGCCGCCCCGGTGTTGGCGCCGCATCCTCCTGGCGCGGTCAACCTAGCCGGAAGGCTGACGCCGCCGGCAATCGGAACGGGCAATCTCCTCGGCACTGACCAGCTGGGCCGCGACATCCTGTCGCGGATAATGCACGGCGCCAGGGTATCCATGCTGGTGGGCCTGGCCACTGTCTCCATCTCGGCTGCTGTGGGCGTGGGGCTGGGTATGGTTGCCGGCTACTACGGCGGTGCACTGGGCCGTGTACTTGCCCGGTTTACCGAGTTACTGCTGGCGTTTCCTTACCTGATCTTCGTAATAGGAGCGATGTCGGTCATGGGCCCTGGCTTCTGGAACTTGGTGTGGGCCCTGAGCTTCAAGGGGTGGGTGGAGTTCTACAGGCTGTCGCGCGCCCTGGTCATGTCGGAAAAGAACCGCGAATACGTGGAGGCCGCGCGCGTGTTGGGCAGGTCCGACAGTGTGATTTGCGTGCGCGAGATACTCCCCAACATCGTAAGCTCCATCCTGGTTCTGGGCACCCTGCGCATGGGCAACATGATCGTTATGGAGTCATCCCTGAGCTTTCTGGGCCTCGGCATTCCGCCGCGGATGCCCGCCTGGGGTTCTATGATAAACGACGGACGACGCTACATGCTCACGTCACCGTGGGTAGCGACCTTCCCAGGGCTTGCGCTGGCGCTGCTGGTGCTGGGGATGAACCTGCTAGGAGAGGGGCTGCGCGATGTGCTGGACCCCAAGATGATGGAGGGATAGTATCTAGTATGGCATGCAGTATGGTATCTAACATGGTGTGTGGGATGGTTCACGGCGCTGGTACCGCCGCTGCAACCGGTATGTTGCTCGACGTATGCGACCTGCATACAGTCTATCCTTCTGCCCGTGGAGACGTGCGCGCTGTGCGAGGCGTGAGTCTTGCTGTGGCGCCTCGAGAGGTTTTGGGTGTAGTGGGGGAGTCGGGATGCGGCAAGAGCGCGCTCATGCTGTCGATCATGCGATTGCTGCCACGGCCGGGGCGCATTGTCCGCGGCGCGGTACGGCTCCGCGGTGTCGACCTACTTGGGCTGTCGTCGGGCGAGATGCGGGATGTGCGCGGCAGGGAGATCGCCATGGTGTTCCAGGACCCGATGACTACGCTGAATCCGGCATACCGCGTCGGCGATCAGATCTCCGAGTCGTTGCAGGTACACAGGATGACCCCGTCTGGCGCAAGCATATCCCCGCCCCGAAACGCTTGCGTGCGGTCGCGCCTGTGGCAGGCAAGGAGGGCGCGCGAGGAAGAGCGCGACTACGTAATCGAACTGATGAGGCGGGTGGGCATCCCATCGCCCGATCACCGTCACCTTGAGTATCCTCACCAGTTCAGCGGGGGGATGCAGCAGAGGATCATGATAGCCATCGCCTTGGCGTGCAAGCCGCGCCTGCTGTTGGCCGACGAGCCCACCACCGCGCTGGACGTGACCATACAAGCCCAGGTACTTGACCTAATGGAAGACATCAACCGCGAGATGGGCACCGCCATAGTGATAGTCACCCACGACCTGGCGCTGGCCGGCGATTTCTGCGACAACATTGCGGTGATGTACGCCGGGCAGGTCGTGGAGTGGGGGCCGGCAGAGGCCATAATGGAGGATCCTCTTCACCCGTACACCCGCGGGCTTCTGCTCTCCATGCCACGCCTCGGCAGCCGGCAACCGCTGCGCGCGATACCGGGGGAGGTGCCCGATCTCACTTCGGTGAGCTCTGGTTGCGCTTTCGCTCCCAGGTGCCAGCAGCGAACTGACCGGTGCGAGGCCGAAGAACCGCCTTTGCAGATCGCATCGGGGCGTATGCTCAGGTGCCATGCGGTGCAAGCCGAGGCGCACAACAGGGCACGATTCAGGGGTTGTGTGGCTCGCTGATCTCTGCTATAATGGCGATTGTGAGAGGGTCGGGGCGTGGCGCAGTTTGGCTAGCGCGCTTGCTTGGGGTGCAAGAGGTCGGGAGTTCAAGTCTCCCCGCTCCGACCAGTTATATCGTGCGTATGCCCCGGAACTGAGGTTTCGGGGTTTTTTTGACCACAAAGGATGTGCCGGGGGTGTTGTCCGGTGGGACTGATCGATGAAGATCGGAGCCTGGTTGCAACGCCTGTCGAAGTGCTCCGGACCAGGCTCGCCGCCACGCGCAGACGTCTGGGCGCTAGGATGGATGGAGTCCGCCGTCCATCGGTGGGCTTGGCTCTCGGAAGCGGGGCTGCGCGTGGTCTGGCTCATATTGGGGTACTTGAGGCGCTCTTTCGCTCGCGCATCCCAGTCGACGTTATCGTGGGTTGCAGCATGGGGGCTGTGATCGGGGGATGCTACGCTGCCGGCATGGATGCATCAGAGCTACTGGAGATCGGGATGTCGATTGATAGGCGCGAGGTGTTCCGCCACATTGACTTGATCGTACCAAACCGCGGCGGCCTCATGAGCGGCTCGAGAATAGAGGCGCTGCTTGAGGAGTTGACTAAGGGGAAAACGTTCGAGCAACTCCGGTTGCCTTTCGCCTGTACTGCCGCGGACATCAACACAGGCGAGGAAGTGGTCATCGAAGATGGCGCTGTGTATGAGGGAATACGGGCTTCGTCCTCAATTCCCGGCGTGCTCCAGCCGATGATGCATGGCGGACGTGCGCTAGTGGATGGAGGCATCCTGAACCCGATACCCGCGAATTACTTGGCGGCACTGGGAGTCGATGTCTCCATTGCCGTTGACGTAATGCCAGTGCTCAAGCCGTCCCCGGAGCAACTGGGGAAAGCCCCTTCCATAGTGTCTACATTGATCAACTCATTCGATATCATGGGCCGCCTAGTGGCGGCGCCGGTTGCCTGCATGGCGACGGTTGTGATCAGGCCTCAAGTAGGCGAAGTGTTCGGCGCCGAGTTCTGGCGTGCACCGGAGCTGATCACCGAGGGGTTCCGAGCGGCTGAGGCGGCCATACCTGCCATCCGGGAAGCGCTTGATCAAAGCAAGACCTGAGCCTGTCGCGAATGTGCCTCCGCCTGACTATGCTATGGTGATTGCCTAAAGCGGAGGTGACTTCGACGTGAGCATATCTGTGCAGCCGGCTCTACCGTCGCTTTTGCCTGGTCTGGCAATGGGCGTGGTCGAGGAAATGCGGTTCTGGCTTCACATCATGTCGGACCACGCCAGGCTGATCCGGAGTGGACTGGACGTGGCTGATGAGGAGCTGTTTCGCTATGTCGATTGCCTGGGCGTGCGTATTGATGAACTCCTGGCTGTGGTACAGTCGGCATACCCGCCGTTCCCCCCAGGGCATGTAGAATGCCTTATAGCCGAGGCCAACCGGAGAGTGACTCCTCTCAGGGAGCTTAAGGGCAACCTGGCCGCCATGGTCAGGGAGTGTCGCATCCACATGCAGTTGCCGGCCGACATGCTGGAACACACCAGGCGAGAAGCCGATTTCTTCCTGAGTATCATCAATCGACCTATGGGATGGCCTGTTGCCGTAAGGTCCGATCTTGAGATCCCGGCGCCTCCTGGTGAGGAGAACCTCCCGGCATGCCTGGCGCCGAGGAGTATGATTCCCTGTATGGGGCAGGGAGCAGCGCCAATCCTGATGGACGAGATCATGTTTTTCGCCGATATCAACGCCGAGCATGGTGTCGTCTTGAGTCTGTTTTTCCGTCCGGTCGTCCAAGATGAGCTATCAGCGAATACGCGGCAGCTTGGGGAGGCAGGCCTCGGGCTGTTCCGCGAGATGTCTCAGGCCAGGATGGCAGGAGCGTCGCTTGCCGACATGCGCGAGCTGATTGCCCGCAACCGCGAGGCCGTGAGCGGGTGGATAGGCTACCTGAGATGCCTCAAGGAGTCGATTGGCTGCTGCAGGGTACCAACCGGGCAGGTGAACTTCGCGTATCATCTGCTGCATCACATGGAGCGAGAAGCCTGCTACACGCTGGAACTCATGGACATGGCCCGGCGTGTGTAGGCATCAGGGCATGCTCTGGCAGGCGGCCGTCTGAAGCGCGCAGCATCCATGGCCGCCCAGATTGCGGGTCCAGGATCCCTACTCGGGTCCCGGGCCCGCGAATGCGGTTTGAGCTCGCTTCAGCTCCTTCTCCTTGTACATAGCGTCATCGGCTTGTCGAAGCAGAGTATCCAGATCGCCTCCCGTGTGGGGTATCCACACCGCCATGCCTATGCTCACGTCAAGTCCTGCTGCCGTTTCCGACTGCTGAGTCCATGCGCGTGTCTGTTGCCTTATGATGCAGGCGACAGTCGCTGCCCTCTCTTCATCGGCGCCTGGGAGCAAGACCACGAATTCGTCTCCCCCGAGACGCGCTACCGTGTCGGCAGGGCCCACCGAGGCCAGGAGGATACGCGCGAACTGGACGAGTACGGAGTCGCCGGCGAGATGGCCGAACGTGTCATTCACATGCTTGAACCTGTCGAGGTCCGCCATGAGGGCGCCGATCAAGGCGTCGGGCTTGCCGACAGCAGTCGCCATTTCGCGCTGCGCGATCTGGATGAAACCGAATCGGTTGTACAGCCCTGTGAGCGAGTCGCGGACAGCGCTTCTCTGCAGCTCGGCGAAGATCGAGTCGTATGGGGCCTGTAGCCCTCGAAGAACCACGCCCCGAAACAAGAAGCCATAGGCTACTACCTTGAAGATGTGCCCAAGAAAGTTGGGAGTAGCGTAGACGTCATGGTACAGAGTGAAACAGAACTCTGAGAAGACGGTTGCTCCTGCCGCGCCGATCAGTGCCATGAAGAGCGACTCATCGATCGTGTCACGCTCCCTGGCGAGGAGCAGCGATCCGGCGATAACTGCGGCTATCACCAGGTACTCACTGACGATCTTGAACGGGGTCAGGCCTGAACCTTCGACAAAGCACGTGGGGAAGATGCCTCCGTGCAGAATTGACCATGCAAGACCGACCGCGATTACGCCAAGTGCTGCCGTCGCAGGCCTTCGTGGGAGCTTCTGGCTCGCCAGCGCCGGCGCCATCAAGAACATCGCCGCCCAGATACACCTGCCGGCGATCCACAGCTGTGTGGCAGTGTCCGGAGTCGGCAATGACAGGATGCACATACCCTTATAGGCCATAATGTGTAGGAAGTCTATGCCTCCAACCAGCGCGTGCGCGTGCCCTATGAAGAGTAGCAGGTCGCTCCGGGCATATCGGGAAGATGCCAGCGCAAGCACGCACGTAAGCGCAGCCACTATCACCGAGAAGTTCTCGACGGCGGTATGGAAAAACAGATAGTTGACTCGGGCCACCCAGAAAGACGCAGCTAGACCTGCTGCCGCCAGCGCGAGCGGTTGGGCGAGTTCGCGTCCCTGCCCTGATCCCGGCTTCAGCCCCAGTGTTGTTTGCCTGTACATTCCCATGGCCCCCCTCTCTCCGGATTATGTTGCGCGCATCATGGTACTCGTCCCGGCAGTGAGGCGTACCATTCACTAAAGAACGGGTGCCTTGAGCTTGCCACAGAGCGCATAAGGGGGTATTATCGAGTCGGGACCGTACACGGCGCGGGAACGGTTAAAGCGCCATTATCGTTTGTGTCAAGAGATGCAGATGTCCAGGTCCGGGTAAGGTGGTCGCGTATCAAATGACTGATAATCTGAAAACCGAGGGCACGGTCGAGCCCAAGATTGGCGACGTGGTCGACGACATGTCCGATAGGACTGAACAGACGGACGAGCGGGGCGTGGAAATGCTGGGCGATTCCGCTCCTGCTTCCGCGTCGGCAGAGCAGGCCGCCGACATGGAAACCGGCGCCGTGTCGGACTTCGATTGGAGCGCGGCGGAGGCCATCAGGCTTGCCGAGGCCAAGCGCCGAAGAAAGGCTGCGGTTCGTGAAACCATGGAGTATGTACAATCCATCGCACTGGCGATACTGCTAGCAATGGTGATCATGACCTTCGTGGGCAGGTCGTTCGTAGTGGAAGGCGCGTCCATGGAACCTACGCTGCACAACCGCGAACGGATTATCGTGGAAAAACTGAGCTACAGGTTTCGCGCTCCGGCTCGAGGCGAGATCGTCGTACTCCGGAACCCGTGGCGGCCTGACACAGAAGGATGGGCCCGCGCGGTCGAGGCCATGCGCGAGTTGGTTGACTTCAGCGGCTCAATGCGTCCGTATATTAAGCGGATCATAGGTGTGGCGGGCGATACTATCGAAATATCGGACGGCCGGGTATACTTGAACAACAAGGAGTTGCACGAACCGTACGTGGCTGCGTTTCCCTGGAGCGACTACGGTCCGGGCACAGTGCCGGAAGGTCATGTGTTCGTGATGGGCGATAACAGGAACAATTCGGATGACAGCCGCGGAAGCGTTGGCTTTTTGCGGATCGACCGCATCGTGGGACGGGCCGTGTTGCGGTATTATCCTTTGAGCAAGACCGGTGTAATGAGGCGCCCGGACGTGTATTGAGCGAACGTGTGGGCGCCATGCGAGTCACGCCCGGGGCTCTGGTAAGAGACCCCGGGGCGTGGCGTTTCACAGGCGAATTGCTGCGCTGCGACGATCCTCTCGTCATCGCTAGGCTCTACTTGTCAGACAGATCTGCAGTGCAGTGCGCACATCTGATTGCCTTGATCGGAATGGTGGACAAGCAGTACGGGCACTCCTTCGTAGTGGGAGCGACCGGAGTTGCCGGGGGCTTCTTATCTAGAGTCTCGGTAGCCGTTCTCATCTTGTTGATCCACTTGACCATGAGGAATATCGCGAACGCCACGATGACGAAATCGATCACCGTGTTTAGAAACAGCCCGTAGTTGACGGTTGCCGCGCCGGCAGCCTTTGCGTCAGCGAGAGAAGCGTAGTGTTCGCCCGACAGATTGATGAACAGGTTCGAAAAGTCAACCTTGCCGAGCAGCATTCCTATGGGCGGCATGATAACGTCATTCACCAGCGAGCTCACGATCTTTCCAAACGCTCCGCCGATAATGATGCCAACTGCCATGTCCATGACATTGCCTTTCATGGCGAAATCTCGGAATTCCTTCAGCATCTAGGTCATACCTCCTATTGCTCCGTCGCCTCGGTGATTCGGGTCGCTCGGATCGCAAAGATAAAAATAGCTGCTCAGATGGCCGAGAGGGCCAGGGCAGCTTGACGTGGATTGTGAGTTGCTGGTGCGAGAGGGGGGAGTTGAACCCCCACGGGTTGCCCCGTCAGATCCTAAGTCTGATGCGTCTGCCATTCCGCCACTCTCGCACGCATGGATGCGCCTGCATGACGGA
>JAGVTS010000077.1 GCA_019136685.1 Bacillota bacterium
AATGGCGCTGGGCGACTCGGGCGAGCTCGACCACGACACGCTGGAGGGCTTCAGGAAGGCCGGAGTGTCGCATCTTCTGGCAGTGTCAGGGCTGCATGTGAGTTTGGTCGTCGGCATTGCAGTGCAGGCTGCCGCAGTCGCAGGCGTGTCGTCGCGCCTGTCGCCTCTTGTGGGATTCTTCATCGCAGGCGTATACGCCATAGTGGCCGGGCTGCGTCCATCGATAGTTCGAGCGTGGTTGATGTTCGGCCTGTCGGCCATGTCGCGTGCCTGCGGTCGTCGCGCAGGCGCGCTACACATAGTGTGCGTGTCGGCGGCAGTTCAGCTCATGTTCAATCCATTGCTTCTGTGGAATGCAGGATTCCAGATGTCGTACCTGGCGATTGCGGCCCTATTCTACCTTGCGCCGCCCCTAGCCCGGATTGTGCCTGACCGATGGCCGACTCCGGCGGCGTCCATGCTTAGGACGCTGCTTGCATCGACGGCGGTCAGCGCTGCCTTGTTGCCGATCGTGGCTAACATGACGTCTGAGGTCAGCCTGATCGGGCCCATAGCTAACCTGATCGCTGTGCCAATGGGCCTTCTGGCGATTGTAGCGGGTCTGGGAGGGTGCGTCATCTGGCTCATCTGGCCATGGCTGGGTTCTGTCATGAACGCCGGGTCAGGAGCGATACTGACTGCGCTGGTCTCGCTCGTTCGCTTCATGGCGTCGCTGCCGTTTTGTTCAGTGCCTATCAGGATGCTCTCTCAGTGGGAGATTGCCATCTACTATGCCTTGCTGGCGTGCGCATGCGCGATTGGATCCGACCCATTCAGATGGTATCGGTTCCGACGGGCTGTGGGCCGAATAGCGAAGCGCCCCGCTCCGGTCGTGTGCGGTGTGGGGGTACTGCTTCTCCTCGCTTTCAGGCCGGCCCCGTTCGAAGCCGTCGTGATCTCAGTCGGTCAGGGCGACGCGATTTTCGTGTCTGCTCCTGAAGGCGTCAGTATCTTGATCGATGCCGGTACCGCCTGGGCCGGCGACAAGCACGTTGTGCCGTACCTCAGGCGGCGCGGAGTTCGACGTCTTGATCTCTTGGTGATCACTCATGAGCACGCAGACCATGCCGGTGGAACCACTGCGGTCACGGGCTCTTTCACAACCGGATGCATCGCCGTGCCCCATTGCGCCTCGAGCCGGACGTGGGAGGGGATCTTGGGCGGGATCGCCTCGGGCTGCGGCGGCAAGTTGCCCCGCGTGGTTCGCCTGGGCCAGGGCGATGTCATCCGAGCGGGCGGCGTCACCCTGGAAGTGCTGAATCCTCCGGCCACATCACCAGCCATCGCGCGCGGCCAGAGTATCGACGCGAATGAGTACTCTGTGGTGCTGCGTCTTGCATACCGGGGATTCTCGATGCTGCTGTGCGCGGATGCCGGGGCGGGGTTTGAGGGCCGTATTCTCGACGAACCGCTGTACCGAGCCTCTTTGGCCGCACAGGTCGTGAAGATAGGCCATCATGGCTCTTCCGGCGCCTCGTCATCCCGGTTCCTTGAGGCTATAGGTTCCAGCCTGGCCATCGTGTCGGTCGGGCGCAACGGCTACGGGCACCCCAATCCGGCTGCCATCCGACGAATAATGGACGCCGGCGCCGAGATCCGGCAGACTGATGCATGCGGCGCCGTTTCCGTCAGTATTGCCTCGCGTGGGGTAGGGCCGGCCGCACGCAGTCAAGTGGGCTATACGGCGCGTGACATGCGCGGTGTGTGGGCAAGAGCCCCGATGTTCAGGAAGCTTCGAATGTGAGCAGTCTGGCCTGTGTTTTGTACTGTGAATCTTCTGAAACCACAAGATTGTCGCGGCAGACCACGGCCCTGTCGTTTGCCGGAAGGAGTGAGCGGGTCTCCGTCGAATACGAGTGGTGCGACGCTATTGAGAAAGGGGGGTGTTCCGGCCTGCTTTGCGCAGGCTGGGAAAGTGACTTGAAACGTTCTGCCGTAATACTGCTGATTGCCGCGTTTATCGTCACCACTCTGGCTATCGGTCCAACACTCGCGCAGCAAAAGACGACTATCACCTTCTGGCACGCCATGGGCGCGCAGCTTGGCAAGACCATTGACATGCTGGTTGAGCAGTTCAACAGCGAGAATCCAGACGTGTTCGTAAAGGCCGAGTATCAGGGCAACTACGGGGCGCTGAGCCAGAAGCTCGTGGGGTCCTTAGTGGCCCGCAAGCCTCCTACGGTAGCCCAGGTCTACGGAAACTGGGCGGCTGAGTACATAACCTCGAATGAGCTGGTCCCCATGGAGAAGTTCATAAAGGGGCCCAACGGCCTTTCCTCCCTTGAGATCGACGATATCTGGGAAGGCCTCAGGGCGGGATGCGTGTTCGATGGTGTGTGGTACACCATGCCGTTCAACAAGAGTGTTTACGTGTTGGTTTACAATGAAACGGCACTGAAGGAAGCGGGAATAGCCAAACCGCCCGTCACCTGGCAGGAGCTGGTCACGGCAGCTAATGCACTTACGATCAAGGACGGCGACAAGATAGTCCGCTACGGTTTCGGCCTCCGTCCTAACGTCGACTACTTCGCCTGCTTCTTCTTCAATGCTGGCGGAGCATGGCTCGATGCCGGCGGCAAGGTGACCGTCAACTCCCCCGAGGGGGTCAAGGCTCTTCAGTTCATGGCGGATCTCCTCAGCAAGTACAAGGTTTCCTACTACGTGCCTGGCTACCTCGATGCTGACTTCGGAGCGGGCAAGGTAGCGATGTATCTCACTACCTCTCCCGGCCTGAGCTACACTGACCAGTCGGTGGCCGGCAAGTTCGAATGGAGCGCGGCTCCGCTGCCGTACATGGAATCTAGGTCCAAGTCGACTCCTGTCGCCGGCACTGACCTCGCCATCTTCGCCAGGGCCAGCGAAAAGGAGCAGCAGGCTGCATGGAAGTTCGTCAAGTGGCTGGTGGAGCCGAGGCAGACCGCCAAATGGGCAATTGGCACCAGCTACATACCTGTCCGCAAGTCGGCCATGCACCTGGAGATCATGAAGCAGTGGTTTGCGGAGCATTCTCGCGAGGAGCAGAGTCTCCAGCAGCTGCGCTACATCAAGTACGACCCGAATATCTCTGCTTGGAGCAACATTAGGGGAGATATCTCAGAGGCCGTCGAGAAGGTCTTCCTGGGCAAGGCCACGGCCAAAGAGGCCTTGGACGCCGCGGTGGTCAAGGCCAATGCAAGGCTGAAGTAGCCCGACGTCGGGCCCGCGCGGAACTTGCATGATCAAGAATGCCCGGGGACGTCGAGCGAGTGGTTCAACTCCCCGGGCTTCAGTTCTCGGGAGGAGACGCCCAATGCGCACACCGTGCCGCGCACTCCGTGCGCGCCTCTTGCCGTTGCCCTTTCCTGTCCTGGTCGCCGCAATTGCTGTCGTGCTGGCTCTGTCGATGCCGCAGGCGGCAGCGGCGGAGGCGCTCGCCGGCAGCTACAATCACTATTTCGGGAACCTCCATTCCCACACTTCCTATTCGGACGGAGTGCTCACGCCATCCGACGCGTTTCGGCACGCCCGGCACGCCGCAGGGATGGACTTCCACGCTGTCACCGATCACGGGTACTACATGCAGGAGGCCACCAACCTGCATCACTGGTTCCTGGCCCATGAAGAGGCCGATCAGTTCTATGAACCCGGCAGGTTCGTTACGCTTGTGGGATATGAGTGGACATTCACCGACGGTCATATGAACGGGTTCGATACGCCCCGCGCCGCCTCTCGCGACACTCAGCGCAACCTGACCGCGTTCTTCGAGTTCTTGGAGGAACATGATGGCATCGGCGTGTTCAACCATCCAGATTACGACATCCAACCTAACTGGAACGATTTCGAGTATCGGGGGCTTGGAGACAGACAAGTCTCCTTGATCGAGGTGGGCTCCGGCCCCTACAGGCACAATGTCAGGAATGAGCGTGCCTACAGACGTGCGCTGGATAGGGGATGGCACGTGGGCGCCGTCAGCAGCCAGGACAACCACAGGGCGGATTGGGGGACGGCTGCCCCCACTCGCACGGGGCTGATTGCGTCGGAACTCACCCGTGAGGCAGTGCTCTCCGCCATGCGCGGCATGCGGACATACGCCACTGAAGACTCCAACGTCCGGGTGCTCTTCTCGTCTGGCGACAGTGTGATGGGCGATGAGATCGTGATCGCCCCGGATGCCGTCATGTCAGGCAAGTTCCTGGAGTTTCAGGTCTATGTGGCAGACCCCGATGGAGCTGACCGCCTGGAACTGGTTGAGATCGTATCGAACGGCGGCGAAGTGGTGTGGCAGAGCGCGCCGGAACGACCGCAGGCGGGCGAGGCTGGCAAAGCAGGCGAGGAAGTCGGGGCATATGAAGCTGTCGTGTCCTTGACGCCGAGGTCATCCTACAATTGGTACTATCTTCGTGCGGTGCAGGTCGACGGCGACGTCATAGTCACCAGCCCCATCTGGGTCACCACAGGGTCCGGCATAGCAGTGTGCGACTTCGCCTGCGTCGACACGGTAGTTCGTTCAGGAGTAACTGCCCGGGTGCGGGCGGAGATCGTCAACAGAAATGAGCAGGCCATGTACGGGGTCACTGCCGTGCTCTACGAGGCGGCGCCGCCTTGCAGGCGCGCGGTATCATCGCAACGCGTTGACCTCGCAGGGTGGTCAGGCACGGACATATGGTTCGACTGGAATCCTGCCGCGCCCGGCGAGACTGGGCTGGAGCTGGAGTTGCTCATGCCGGAACGCGAGGCGCCCCTGATCTTCCCGGGAGCCCCGCTCCTCGTGCGCAGGGCCGACATCACGCGCGTGCTGATCGACGAGGGCCACAACAACAGGTACACCGGCTACATGGATGGATTTCTCGCGCTGCTTGCGGCATCCGACTACAGCCCGCGAATAAGCGAAGAGCCGATAAGCTTGGACGCGCTTGCCGACACCGACATCTTGGTGGTCAACCTGCCGGAGATTGGGTTTGCGCTCACACCTACCTCTTTCGAGCAGGGCGAGCTGGAGGCGATTTCCGCCTTTGTACAGCGGGGAGGATCTCTGCTCCTTGCGGGCTGGTCCATCGGCCCAGACGGTTCGCGCACCGGTGAACAGTTCAACGCTTTGCTCGAGCTCATGCAGGCTGCCGTCAGGTTTGCCGATGACGAACTCCAGGTGGATGGCTCATCTTCCATATGCGCCTACTGGGGGCCGAGCGAGGTCGGTAACCGTCCAGTCTTCGCATCCGAGGCGTGCCCTCTCTCGATCGAGGATCGCGGAGCAACGGTAGAGGTGTTTGCGCGGGCTGCGGACGGCCGTGTGTTTGCAGCCGGGCAATCCATCGGGGGCGGGCGCGTAGCGTGCCTGGGCGCCCCGGTCTACTCGTCACTCGATCTCAAGAGAGATCTATATGGGAATTCCGATTTCACACTGGCCCTCATGGCGTGGCTGGGCAAAGGGGTGTGGACAGCAAATTGAAACCTTCGCATAGCAGGAAATATGCCCGCGACACAATGGCAGCTTATCTGTACCTGGCGCCGGCCCTGATCATACTCATAGTGTTCCACTTCTTCCCGGCCTTCTACGCCCTGTATCTCAGCCTGTTCGACACGAATCTGTTCGGAAGGTGGAACTGGGTCGGGTTGGGCAACTATGCCCAGCTCCTGCGCGATCAGGATTTCCTTCGTTCGCTGGCCAATACGGGCAAGTACGTGCTTGGCACGGTCCCGGTGGGCATGGCCCTTGCGCTGGTCATCGCGGGATTGCTCAATCAGCGAATACGCGGACTGGCGACATACCGGACAGCCTTCTTCCTTCCATACGTCACACCGGTGGTGGCGATTTCGATTGTGTGGACATGGATATACAAGGAAGACTCCGCTGGGATGCTCAATGCAGTTCTCTCCTGGTTCGGAATAGGCCCGCAAGCATGGCTGCTCGACCCCAAATGGGCCATGTTCGCCCTCTGCCTGATGAGTATATGGAGGCACCTGGGCTACAACGTCGTGATTTTCCTGGCGGGGTTGCAGAACATACCCGCTGAGTACTACGAGGCCGCCGAGATAGACGGCGCCAGTGGATGGGCCATGTTTTCCAAGATCACCTGGCCGCTGCTCTCACCGACCACGTATTTCATCACGATAATCTCCATCATCGGCTCGTTCCAGGTGTTCACGCAGGTATATGTGCTGTGGCCAAATGCGCTCGGCGGGCCACTCGGCACTACCCGGGTGGTCGTCAAGTACCTGTACGACATGGCATGGGGTTCATACCAGTTCGGGTATGCGTCTGCCATCGGCTACATGCTATTCGCCATAATCTTTGTGCTTACTCTGATTCAGCGCAACGTAGCAGGTCGCCATGTGCACTATCAGTAGGCCGGCGAGCGGCCCAGGGGGAGTTGAACATGTCCAAAGCGCGCAAAACTGCTCATATGACCTTAGTTTACATCCTACTCACGGTGGGCGCAGTGATGATGCTGATGCCATTTTACTACATGCTCAGCACGTCAGTGAAAGCCCCCGAGGAGCTCTATGTGAATAGACTGGTCTGGTTCCCCAGCAAGATAGTATGGAAGAACTACGCCGACGCGTGGAATGAAGAGCCGTACTTCCCACGCTACTTCTTCAACTCGGCATTCATCGCTACAATCACCACAGCACTGCAGCTGTTGACCTCGGCGCTCGCGGCATATGCTTTTTCCAACATCGACTTCTGGGGCAAGGAGACGGTCTTCATGATCCTGCTGGGTACCATGATGATACCCAGTCAGGTCACGCTAGTGCCTAACTACGCTATCATTGCCAGGCTGGGCTGGATCGACACGTACAAGGCCCTGATAGTGCCCTTCACAGCCAGCGTATTCGGGATATTCATGATGAGGCAGTTCTTCCAGACCATCCCACTGGAGATGTGGGACGCGGCTCAGATAGACGGGTGTTCAAGGTTTAGGTACTTGTGGGTTGTTATGGTTCCCCTGGCCAGGCCGATCTTTGTGACCAGCGGTCTGTTCACGTTCATCGGGGGCTGGAACAGCTTCCTGTGGCCGCTGATTGTTACGAACTCCGACCATCTACGCACGATCCAGGTGGGCCTCTCAAGGTTCAACCAGGAGTTCGGTACCCGGCCTGATCTGCTCATGGCCGCATCCACGCTGGCCATAGCTCCGCTCGTGGCACTGTTCTTCGTGGCCCAGAACCAGTTCATCCAGGGGATAGCCCGAACAGGCTTGAAGAGCTGATAGAGGAGGATTGGATTGAGGCCAGACGTAGCTGCGACCATGAAGAAAGGGACGACAGCCCCGATTTGCGTCCTGTACGGCGAGGATGCGTACTCCCGCGGACGCAACGTCGACGAACTCGTAGAGCGACTCACATCCATGCGGGGAGGGGCCGACGTCAACGCATTCGACGCCGCGGAATCCTCCGTAGACGACATCGCGTCAGCCGTGATGACCGCTCCCATGTTCGCGTCGGCGCGCGTAGTTGTAGTCCGGCGGTTCGAGGAGATGACTGCGGACGACCAAGCCCGTCTCATTCGGGCACTGGCTCCGGGCAAGCGCCCGACGGATCGTCGGGTGCCGGACGAGACACACGTGGTCATCGTCTCTTCATCCCGAACTGTGCCGCGCAAGGAAGTCAACGCAGCCGGGCCCAATGTGGCCGCGTTCGAGTTCAGGCCGGCCTATGCACGCGATGCCAGGGCTTTTGTGTTCGAGCGTGCCAAGGAGCTGGGCGTCAGGATCGAGCCGGACGCCGCGTCGCTCCTCCTGGAGCTAGCGGGATTCGATTACGCGGCGATATCTCAGGAGCTGGAGAAGGTTATCACCTATCTTGGGCCGGGCGGCCGGAAGATAGCTGTCGACGACATCAGGGCAGCCGTGGGCAGGAGTTCATCTCAAACAATCTTCGATTTCTGCGATGCGGTGATAGGCGGCGACAGCGCCCAGGCAATCAGCGCCCAGGCTGACCTGATCCGCAGCGAGCGCCAGGTCCTTTCGATCCTGAGCACACTCGCTACACAGCTCAGGCGGCTTATGGCCGCCCGCGTTCTGCTCGACGGCGGCAGTACTCAGGATGAGGCCGCAACCACGCTGTCTGCCGGAAATCCCAGGATGAAGTGGAGGGAAGCGCGGGCGGTGGCACAAGCCTCCCATCTCACTCAGACGCAGATAGCCGCGATGCTCTCGCGGATCGCCCGAGCTGACCTCGATATAAAGACGGGCGTGATGGCGGAGAATCTGGCCATGGAGGTACTGGTATCGGACCTGTGCGTACGGCAAAAACTCCAGTAACGCTGGTTACCGGAGTATGCAAAGCGCCGCTATTCTGCGCGGTTTCAGCTTGATCCTTCTCTTAGGCCCGAGCTATTCAGCCTGAGCTGCTTTGTTCGCCCGGCGTGCGAGCCGCGACTTGCGCCTCGCTGCCTGATTCTTGTGGATTACGCCCTTCCTCGCTGCGCGATCCACCGTGCTGAAAGCGCGGTTGAGTTCATCTACAGAGCCTTCAGGGCCCGCCTGCACTAGAGCCTCATTAGACCTACGGATAGCAGTCTTGACGGAGGACTTGATCGCCGCGTTCCTTAGCGTCCGTACCCTCATGGTCTTGACACGCTTCTTCGCCGACTTGATGTTTGGCACCTTGCGTCACCTCCTCCGCCGCTGGATTGCACGACTATGATTCTACCATGCACGAAGTGCCATTGCAAGCGCCGCCGACGGCGCGACCGGCAGTGTTGAGCGACCCTCGGTTGGGCAAGACTAGTCCTGACAATGTGCTGACCACTCGGCAGTACGCCATTGCAGGGAGGTTATTGCTCTTGGATTTTGACCGCGCTTTCGGCTCGAAATGGCGCCCGTACCCCAGGCTCGAGCATCTGTCCGGAGAGGAGTCATCGCCGGGAGGCGGTTCATTCCGAACCGACCTGGCTGTCGAGGCCCATGAAGTGCTCAGGCAGAGCATGGGTCCGCAGATTCCGGGGGTAAGCACCAGGACAGATGAGACTGACTTCGGCTCCGTAACCCGGGTGGCGATAACCACTCCCCAGGCAGCACGGGCCCTTGGGAAAGCAATGGGCAACTACATAACCATCGACGCTCCGGAATTGCCCCTGCGCGACCGCGAACTCGAGCGCGAGGTTTCACAGGCGCTCGCGCGTGAACTGGTCGGCTTAATACGGACCAGCTTGAACAATGTGGACTTCTGGGCGGTGCCGGATTTCACCACTCTCATTTGCGGGCTGGGGAACTGGAACGCCACGCCCGATGCCATCGGCCCGCTTGTGGCCGGCAAGGTCATGGTCACGCGCCACGTGTATTCCATGACCCCACCTGAGAAGCGTGGAGGTCTGAAGTCGGTGGCGGCCATATCCCCAGGAGTCCTAGGGCTAACTGGCATAGAGACCGCTGAGGTGATTCTGGGCGTTGTGGGACGCGTCCGGCCCAACCTCGTAATCGTGGTTGACGCCCTCGCGGCGCGTAGTGTGTCGCGGCTCGGAACCACGATTCAGCTGGGCGATACCGGGATCCAGCCGGGATCGGGGGTAGGGAACAGGAGGTTCGGGATAACTCGGGAGACCCTCGGCGTTCCCGTGATTGCCGTCGGCGTTCCGACCGTGGTGCACGCCATGACCATCGTCGCGGATGCCCTCAACATCATGGGGCAGGCTCCGCAAGGCGCGAATCCGGAGCAGCCGGACCCGCCTCGCGGCATTCAGGACATCACGGGCGCCCCAGGGCTGCCTCCCGCGGTGAGTCAGATGCTTCAGCCCTACCTCGGCACCCTGATCATAACCCCCAAAGAAGTGGATGTTCTGGCCAAGGAGCTATCTGACGTGGTCGCCGGCGGAATCAATTACGCGCTGCATCCGGCCATAGACGAGGAGGAGATATACCAGTATCTGCAGTGACGAGCCTGCTCGAACGTGAGCTGCCCCGCGGCGAATACCGTACGCGCCCGCGGAATACAGGTGCAAAGAGAAGGGGTGGTCTCTTTGCTCCGGACCGCGCGGAAGGCGGGGCGCAGAACCCGGCGAGAGAGGGGCGTTGCAGCACGCGGAGCCGGCCCGCTCGGCGGTCTCTTCATCCTGTACCTGGCGATGTGCCTTGTAGCGGTAGGCCTGGCGGTACGTACCCGGATGAACGCCTCGCAGGACGCTGTGGCGGCCACGTCTCCCGGTCAGCCCGGAACCGGAACCGCCGGGCAGATTGAGGGCGCCTCACGGACTCTGCGCGACACGGTGCGTCGGGCGCTGGACCGGTTTCTCAGTCTGTTCCGGGCACGGTCGGGCGCCTCGAGCGCCGCGCCCGATGGGTCCGAGGGCGATCGCTTCGGTTCGTTTGGCTCGCGCCTGCTCAAGGCCGTACTGTTGGCCATGGGTGGGCTCGATCCTGAGGATCCGCGCACCTTCCTCCGTGCTGAGCTTCCCGGGATCCTCGGCGCGCAGCGCGACGCGGCTCTGCCGTCGCGCTCTGACAGCATGAGCCGGGGCACGCCCACCGCCGATGCACTCTCCGATACACTGTCGGGCACGCTATCGGAGTACGAGGAGCCGACGCAGGACCCGCCGGAGGCCATCCCCGCAGTGTGGGGCGGTGCACCGACGGGCGAGGCCGGTGTGGCTGGGAGCTCCTCGGCGGCAAGTGCTCAGATGTCTGTTCCGACCTCTGCCCAAGCTGTCGCAGAGGCATCCGCCAAGCCCCGCACGACCGGCACGCAGTCTGCCAGCCCTGCACCGTCAGGCCCGCCGGCGACGTCAGCGCAGCCCCGATCGAGCAACTCAACGACGCCGACGCGCCTAGCCGCGCGTTCGGTTTCGGACACGTTGGTTCTCAGGGGATCAGCTCCAAAGGTGGCAGTCATCCACACGCACAGCTCTGAGGCGTACAGGCCGACATCAGGCGCCGACTACTGCTGGGGCAAGCCGGACGGAGTGATCAAGGTCGGCGCAGCGCTTGTAGAGGAGCTTTCCGGTAAACTTGGGGTGTCGACGGTCCACTCTTCCGCGATCCACGATTACCCGAGCTGGACAAAGAGCTATTCAGCTGCTTACGATACCATGAAGTCCTTGATCAAGTCATACCCTAGCATCGATGCCGTGCTGGACATTCATCGTGATTCGTTGCCTGCCGGCAAGAGCAACCTGAAAACTGCCATTGTAGACGGAGAGAAAGTCGCCAGAGTGCTGTTCGTGATAACCGACGATACTTCGGGCCTTGCTCACCCTAACTGGAGGAGAAACTACGAGTTCGCTCTGAAACTCTCCGCCCAGCTTGAATCGATGTATCCCGGGGTCACCCGTGGAGTGGCTATTCACAAGCATGCGCGTTTCAACCAACACCTGCATGATAAGGCAATAATAGCTGAGATAGGAGGGACCGGCAATACCATCGAAGAGGCAAACAGGGCCGCCCGACTTGTCGCCCGGGCCCTTGCCCGAGTCATCTAGACGCCTGAGAGGTCCTCGGCGTGCCCGAAGGGGCGCCGGCGCTGCCGGAGCGGTAGCGATGATCCTGATCGGCCTGGCATTTGTCGTGATCACCGCGCTTGGGACAAGCCTCGCCGGTCGGTCAGCCGCCCGCCTTGCCGGCGCCGCCGGCCCGTGGTCGACCGTGAGCGCATCCACACTTAGCCCCGCAGCCCGTGGAATTCGAGTGGAAGTGTTCGGTCGCTCGATCCGCATAGAGATCGAGACTGCTCAATAGTCCTACCCGCTTCCGGGGCGCCAGACGAGGTCCGCCCAGGAGGTGTGGTATAATGCGACTTGGGATGCTCCCGATTTTCTCGGACGCTGAGGTGTACATGGACATCGATATCCAGTCTATCAGGAACTTCTGTATCATAGCCCACATAGACCACGGGAAGTCGACTCTCGCCGACCGGATTCTCGAACTCACCGGCTCTATCGACAAACGCGACATGACCAGCCAGGTCCTGGACAAGATGGACCTTGAGCGCGAGCGAGGCATCACCATTAAGCTGAAGCCGGTGCGCATCGACTACTCAAGCCCGCGAGGCGGCGACTACATTCTCAATCTGATCGACACTCCAGGGCATGTGGACTTTACCTATGAGGTGTCGCGCTCCCTTGCGGCATGCGAGGGCGCCATCCTTGTTGTGGACGCGACCCAGGGTGTGCAGGCGCAGACCCTGGCCAATCTGTATCTTGCCATCGACAATGGGCTGGAGATTGTGCCCGTTGTGAACAAGATCGACCTTCCCAACGCAGATCCGGAGCGTGTCCGTGCCGAGCTGGTGGATCTCCTGGGCGTGGCGCCGTCCGAGGTGCTGATGACCAGCGCCAAGACGGGGCTTGGGGTTGAGGACGTGCTGGAGGCGGTCGTTAGCGTAGTTCCGCCACCCATCGGCGACGACGAGGCCCCGCTGCGAGCGCTGATATTCGACTCTCACTTCGATTCCTACCGCGGCGTGATAGCGCACATCCGCGTGTTCGACGGGACGGTCGAGCCGGGTGACATGGTCAAGATGATGAGTTCGGGCAAGCGGTACGACGTGACCGAAGTCGGCGTGTTTCGCCCTGACATGCAGCCTGCCGGGCGTCTGGGCCCCGGCGAGGTGGGATTCATCGTTGGCCAGATCAAACAGGTGGGAGATGCGCCTGTGGGCGATACGATCACGTCGGCGAGCCGCCCGGCCAGTGACCCACTTCCTGGCTATAGACCGGCCAACCCCATGGTGTACTCTGGCCTGTACCCTGTCGAGGCCGCCGTGTACGGTGACCTTCGCGACGCCTTGGAGAAGCTCAGACTCAACGACGCGTCGATCTCATTTGAGCCTGAAACCTCCGTTGCCCTGGGATTCGGGTTCCGCTGCGGTTTTCTCGGGCTGCTGCACCTGGAGATAGTCCAGGAAAGGCTGGAGCGCGAGTACGGGCTGGATCTGATAACTACTGCTCCTTCGGTCATGTACCGAGTGACCGAAACCTCCGGCGCCTCCTATCTTGTGGATAACCCGGCCAACCTGCCGCCTTCCAACAGGATCGAAGTCATCGAGGAACCCTACGTGAGGGCCACCGTCTTCGTGCCGTCCGATTTCATCGGCCAGGTGATGGACTTGGTGGCGGAGAGGCGAGGGGTGATGCATGACATGGAGTTTGTCAGCCCCACCAGGGTGAGAGGCACGTACGACATGCCTCTCGCTGAGATACTGTATGATTTCTTCGATAAGCTCAAGTCGAGGACGCGCGGGTACGCGTCTCTTGACTATGAGTTCCTGGAGTACCGGCCGTCGAACCTTGTGAAGCTGGACATCATGGTGAACGGCAAGCCCGTCGACGCCCTATCCGCGATTGTGCACTCTCAGTTCGCCGAGAGGCGCGGCCGGGCCTTGGCGGAGCGATTGCGCAAGTTGATACCGCGTCAGCTGTTCGACGTGCCGATTCAGGCGGCCATAGGCGCCCGCATCATAGCCCGCGAGACCGTCAAGGCCACGCGCAAGGATGTGCTGGCCAAATGTTACGGAGGCGACATATCCCGCAAGCGGAAGCTCCTCGAAAAGCAGAAAGAGGGCAAACGCCGCATGAAGCAGTTCGGACAAGTGGAGATACCGCAGGAGGCCTTCATGGCCGTGCTGGGATCTGACGATGAGTAGGTGTGGTAGGCCATGGGCGGAGTGTACGTGCACATACCTTTCTGCGTGCAAAAGTGCGCATACTGCGATTTCGTGTCGTACTCGGCGCCGGACATCGAGTCGCTGGCGCCCGCCTATCTCGGCGCAGTCCTTGGCGAACTCCGACTGAGGCAGGACGAGCTTTGTAGCGTTGCCCCCATCAACACGGTGTACATCGGAGGCGGCACTCCAACCTGCGTGCCGCCGCGCCTGCTTGGAGCGTTTCTGGAGGAACTGCTTCGGGCCGTTCGTGCGGCGAGTGTGGACACTGACCGTATCAGGCCGGCTGATGATATTGAGGTGACTGTGGAGGCCAACCCCGGAACCGTGGATCGTGCAGGCCTTGCCGAGCTACGTGCGGCCGGAGCGAATCGATTGTCCTTGGGCTTCCAGTCGCTGGCCGACCATGAGCTCGTCGCTCTTGGACGCATACACTCCGCCCAAGACTGCCTGCGAGCCTATGCCGACACCCGCGCGGCAGGCTTCGGCAACATGGGCGTAGATCTCATACTGGGAGCCCCCGGCCAGACCCACGCCTCGCTGGCCAGCACGGCCGCCGCGGTAATCGATCTCGAGCCCGAGCATGTATCCGCCTATTGCCTATCGCTGGAGCCGGGCACGCCGCTTGCCGATGCTGTCGATGCCGGGGTAGTGAGCGTGCCTGACGACGATGCGGTTGCCGATCTATACGACTCGTTTGTGGCGCGCATGGCCGCCTCGGCCTATGCGCGTTACGAGATATCCAACTTCGCCCGAACTGGCTTCGAAAGCCGGCATAACGTTGGCTATTGGCGCAACGGAGAGTACATAGGCCTGGGAGCCGCCGCGCATTCGCATGTGCGCGTCCGCTCTGCTGCACCAGTGCCGGCTTCAGCCTCTCCCGAGTGCGCTGAGCTCGCGCCGGCGTCAGGCGGCGGAATTCGATCCTGGAACACCCCGCTGGTCAAGGAATACATTGATGTCGTCACGCACGGTGATTTACCTGTGGCCGGTCACGAAGTGCGCACTGCGCACGAAGAAGCCCGGGACGCCCTGATGGTGGGCCTTAGAATGTCGGCAGGCATAGACCTCGGTGCATTGTCGCAGGAGTACGGCGTCGACCTTGCGGGCGAGTACGGGGAGCGCTTCCGACAGCTCGCCGGGTGCGGCCTGGTGGAAGTCGTCGATTCGGGACCGTATCGGGGCCCGCGCATACGCCTCACGCCTGGCGCGTTCTTGCTGGCGAACAGAGTCTTCGTCGAATGCGTCTAGGTAGTTCCTGCCGTTTTCCGCACAGACGCCTGCAAACCGACACAGGATGGCCGGAGAAGGTGTCCGGTAGGGCGCAGGATCCGATCATCGACGATCTCCCGCCCCCCATACTCGAAGGCGCCAGTATCGATGAAAGCGGCCTTGCGCAGGCATTTCGGCGAAATCGCGTTTACCAGGGGATCAGTGGACCGCTAGTAATATGACACGGTTTTTGAGCGTACCTTCCCAGATGTGACACGGTTTTGACGGGAAGGGGATGAAAACCGGGCTCTTGTGGAGGTTTCTGGCAAACCAGGGGGCGTCAGAGGCCCTCCCCGGGGATATTCCGAAGATACTCCGGGGGCACACGAGCGCATCCACATTATGTAACCCGTGTCTGCCTGCGGATTTGATGATGGTGTGGCTCCGCAAGAATGAGGCGCCGCAAGCGGCGCGAATTCACAAAACTCGTACCTGTTCAACCGTGCTGGATCCGAAAAGGTTCGGCGAAAAACCGTCTCAGAAATGAGCAGGACACCGTACCGCATATGGCATAACGCTGCCGCATGCCCGAAGGCCCGCGGGCGGGACTTGGCGCCTGCCCATGAATGCATGGCCCCACGAAACCTAACCCGGTTTGAGCTGGGGCATGGTCGCAGCGCGGTCGTCAGAATCTTGACATGGACGGGGTGGAGTGCTATGTTTTCATTAGCACTCCCAGCCTACGAGTGCTAACGTTGGTTTGCTCATGCAGGCTTCCGACACCGCCCAGGCGATGAGCACGAGGAATCCGGCGAGGGCGAGGAGGGCTGCAGGAGCGAATAAGGGGTGAGAAGCGATGGCGGAGAACATGGCAGACCGCAAGAAGGCGATTCTTCGAGCGGTGACCGATGACTACATCACAACAGCGGAGCCGGTGGGTTCGAGAACCATCGCGCGGAAGTACGGACTCGGGGTAAGCTCAGCTACCATCCGCAACGAGATGGCGGACCTCGAAGATGAAGGCTATCTCGAGCAACCACATGCATCCGCAGGCCGCATTCCTTCCGACAAGGGCTACCGGTTCTACGTGGATACTCTCATGACCGGGCGGGATCTGACCGGGCACGAGGAGAAGCGCATCAGGGCCGAATACGAGAGACGGCGGGATGAGATCCGCGCCCTCATCAGAACCACCGCCAAGATGCTGGGAGACATATCCCAGTGCGCTTCGGTGGTAGTGGGGCCTACGGTAAGGACGGCCGAGATACGCCACATTCAGCTGGTTCCGATCAGCTCCGAGACGGTTCTCGTTCTGGTGGTGACCAATTCAGGCCTAGTTGAGCACCGTGTGCTTTCGATAGAACACGCAATGCACCCGTCTGACCTAGATAGGATATCGCGCATTCTCAACAACAGGCTTCGCGGAAGCACGCTTGCGCAGATGCACGGAGCAGCGCTGCGCGAGATTCAGGCGGAGCTCTCAGCTTATGCGACGTTCCTGGATCAAATGTTCGAGCTGCTACTTTCGGCGATGCATTCGTCAGATGAGGAACGGGTATATGTCGATGGGCTGATGCAGTTGCTGGCGCAGCCGGAGTTCAAGGATGTGGGCCGCGCTCGGCCTGTGTTGGAGTTCCTCGAATCAGATGACCTGGTGCTCCGGGCGCTAACCGCTGTAGGTTCGCGCGGCCTTGGGGCAACGGTGGTCACCATCGGTTCCGAAAACGTCATGAATGAACTGCAGTCATGCAGTGTGATCAGTGCGCCGTACGGTGTCGCTGGCAGAGTAGTAGGCGCCGTCGCCGTTGTGGGTCCCACGCGATTGGACTACTCGATGGTGACCGCGCTGGTGGGGTACATGGCCGAGGGTCTGTCGGACATACTCGCCCGACTGGACTCTTGCGAATCTGGCGAATGAGGCGGTGTTGGCGACGGCGACGCGTGACTATTACGACGTACTCGGAGTGGAACGGAACGCATCGGAGGCAGACATAAAGAAGGCCTACTGGGATCTGGCCCGCAAGTACCATCCGGATGTGAACCCCGACGACCCTTCAGCCGAGTCGAAGTTCAAGGAGATAAACGAAGCTTATCAGGTGCTTTCCGATGAGGACAAGCGCGCGAGATACGATAGGTTTGGACCGGAAAACGGAGCAGGGGCCGGGGGAGGTTGGTCTCCCGATTTCGGGGGTTTCGACCCATTCGGCAGCATATTCGATGCATTTTTCGGCGACAGTCCGTTCAGCCGATCCGCCCGTTCAGGCCCGGCGCGCGGTCACGATCTCAAGCAATCTGTTGAGATAACGCTGGAAGAGGCAGTGGCAGGCGTCGCGAAGACGGTGCGCGTGGATCGTATGGGCATGTGTAAGTCATGCGGCGGCGAGGGTACGCGCCCGGGCACGTCCAGGACGACGTGCCCCGAGTGCGGTGGGCGAGGCCAGGTACAGTCTGTGAGCAGCACTCCGTTTGGGATGTTTACGCGGGTTACTACATGCCCGCGCTGCAACGGCGAAGGCAGGATCATCGAGAGCCCGTGCGAAGAGTGCCGGGGCGCAGGGCACGTGCGCGAAACCGTCCGCCTTGAGGTGGAGGTGCCCGCCGGAGTGGACACCGGGGCCAGGATTCGTGTACGAGGCGAGGGCGATGCGGGCACGTTCGGCGGTCCACCGGGTGACCTATGGGTGTACATCACGGTCTTGCCCCACTCGCGGTTCGAGCGCGACGGCAATGACCTGCGCATAGAGGTCCCCATATCATTTGCCCAGGCAGCCCTGGGCGATGAACTGACCATACAGGCCATCGATGGCGTCGACGTGAAGGTGAAGGTGCCTGCCGGCGCTCAGAGCGGCGACGAATACCGTGTGCGCGGACGCGGAGTGCCATCGCTGCGCGGGTTCGGCAAGGGGGACATGATCGTTCGGGTTACAGTGGTGACACCCACACGCCTCAGTGCCAGGGAAAGGGAGCTTTTCCAGGAGCTTGCCGAGCTGCAGCCGGGCGGCGCGCGGCCCAGCGGCGGCAGGAAGAAGAAGCGCCAAGGCCTGTTCGGCCGGGCTAGACAGGTGTGACGCGTGGAGGCATGCAGGCGGGATCGAAAGGGATGAGGTGACGGGGTGATCTGGGCGGAAGTGTGGGCTGAAGTAGCCGACGACCGCAGTGAGCTGGTCGCAGAGGTCTTTCGCGATGCTGGGGCTGGTGGAGTCGCATTCACCGGCCCCTTGTTGATGCGCCGGTCGGCTGAAGCCGTCAACATAGACGGCAAACTCTTTCCGGAAGACATCCCGCCTGGTGAGCTGATTAGGGTGACGGCGTACTATCCCGCAGACGACTTGCTGGAGAATCGGCTTCTATCCATCCAATCGGCGCTGGACGTCGCATTCGGTGACGGGCCCGCCGGCGTGCGTCCCGCCATCTCCGTGGCGCGAGTAGCGGGCGAGGATTGGGCCGGCGCGTGGAAGCAGCATTACCACGTCGACCACGTTGGTCAACGCATCGTGATCGTGCCTTCTTGGATAGAGTACGCGCCTGCGCCAGGCGAGGTCGTGGTGCTTCTCGATCCTGGAGAGGCTTTCGGAACAGGACAACACGAAAGCACCCGAGGCTGCATCATCGCTCTGGAAGAGTGTGTTAGGCTCGGCGCCACTGTGCTCGATGTAGGCTGCGGTTCGGGCGTGCTCTCTATCGCCGCCGCCCGTCTGGGCGCCGCAAGCGTGCTCGCGATCGATATCGACAGCGTCGCGGTGAGCGTGGCGAGGAGCAACATTGCCACGAACAGAGTGGCGGATCGAGTGGCCGTCCGTCAGGGCGACCTCGCCGGCGATGTGTTGCAGGAATTCGACGTAGTGGTGGCCAACATTCTGGCCGATATCGTAATCGAGTTGCTGCCCGCGCTTCCGCGCGTGCTTGCTCCGGGGGGTCGCTTCGTCTGCTCCGGTTTCGTGAAAGAGCACTCTGCCCGCGTTGAGCAGGCGCTTTGCGCGAACGGCCATCGGATTATCCGTCGCATTCAGGTTGAGGACTGGGTCACGTTGGTCTCGGTAGCTGAGTCATTCTAGCCTATCTGGGAGATAGTTGACATGCGCAGGTTCTTCGTAGCGTCTGACGCAATCGCAGACGGCGTAGTCCGAATATCGGGGCGCGATGCCAGGCACATCATGCGTGTGCTCAGGATGGGACCAGGCGATAGGCTGTCAATAGTGGACGGCTCCGGGCGCGAGTACATAGCCCGTATTCTGCGTACGGCCGAGACAAGCGTTGCTGCTGCAATTGAGGAAGAGCGAGGGTCAGGCCCTGCCGAGCCCCATGTGCCCCTCACGCTGGCGCAGGGCATCCCAAAGTTCGACAAGATGGACTTCATAGTGCAGAAGTGTACCGAGATCGGTGTATCTAGGTTCTTGCCAGTGCTCACCGAGCGCTCTGTGGCCCGAACCAACGCGGATTCGGCCGATCGCAGGGTGCTCAGGTGGCAGCGGATTGCAACGGAGGCGGCCAAGCAGAGCGGTCGAGGCGTAGTGCCGCCGGTGGAGGGCATCCGCGGGCTCGAAAGCGTCCTTGGCGAACTTGCGTCCCAGGGCATGCTGCTTGTTATGCCGTGGGAACTGGAGCAGGACCGAAACCTCCGCGGAATGCTGGCCGATGCCGATCTCGAGGAAGTTCCCGGAATAGCTGTGATCATCGGACCCGAGGGAGGATTCTCCCACTGCGAAGTGGAACTAGCCAAGAGCTATGGCGCCCTGACGGTGACACTTGGGAGGCGGATTCTCCGCACTGAAACGGCCGGCCTGGCGGCGGCCACGGTCATCATGTATGAGTTGGGGGAATTCGGGTAGCCCCCGTCGAGCGCGTTACTGAGTGACGCATGTTGACTTGCAAACCTTGCCATCATATAATGATGCTAACAGATACCCCCCTACCGTATGCGTGCTGCAGGCCGGTATCGCCGGACCTGAAGTGCCGAGCATCGCGGGATTCGGCGGAGGGCACGATGCGTACACTAGTGAACAGCATTTCACAGCGACGCGCCGCCGGGGCGGGATCTGTAAGGGAGGATCGGAACTAATATGGCGATAAGCAACAAGCCTGTTGTTGTTACTGACGCTACTTTCGAGTCGGAGATCGGCAAGCATACCGGGGTGTCGATTGTCGACTTCTGGGCTGCCTGGTGCGGACCGTGCCGAATGCAGGGCCCGATAATCGACAATCTGGCAGGCGAATACGCCGGCAGCTCCGTTAAGGTAGCAAAGTTGAACGTTGACGAGAATCCATATTCGGCTAGCCAATTCGGGGTGATGAGCATCCCCACGCTCATCATCTTCAAGGACGGCAAGCCCGTCGACAAGCTGGTGGGCGTCACTCCGCTACCCGTGCTGAAGCAGCGCGTCGGACGGGCGTCGACGCAGTAGAGACAGGGGCTCTTGCGTCGCCTGCGCCCCTCAGACTCAGGCCCGCTTCCATGCCCTTGCTGCCGGGCTGGAGGCGGGCTTATTGCTGTACCGGCCTGATAATTCGCCCAATTGTCGAGAACACCAGCAGGAATCTTCCATCTGTAGGCGAATAGACTCATAAGCTTTGCAGGGGACAAGATCCCCAATACAAAGAGGAGGGCCAATACATGAAGAGGTCAAACGTTTTGAGGCTTGCGGCCATACTTGCGGTCGTGGTTCTTGCCTCAATGACCACTGGATGCTTGAAGGCTTCCGTTAGCCTGGAAGTCGTGCTGGATCCAGCTGAGTACACCGTAGGCGACAGTCTGGCGGGCACGATGACGGTCATAGCGACCGGAGTTGGCAAGGCCGGAGTTTACACTGACCTTACCGTCGAATTCTTGGATGGAGATGGCGCGACAATGGACGGCGCCACATTGGAGGTGGCGAACCTCCAGATCGCTATAGTGCCGTGGAGCAACGAATCGCAGTCTTTCGAGCTTATCGACTATGAAGAGCTCGTCGTTCCCGGGGAGGCGGTTGGCGCCGCCACGGCCAAATTCACCCTGACCGGTGGAGGTTTTTCCGTAACCCCGATCTTCGATGTGGTGGACATCACGGTGATCGAGGCTGCGCCGCAGGTCTAGGTCAACTGCAGTAGCCAGCGAAAGCGGTCGGGACCCATTGCGAACATGTTCTCAAGGGGTCCCGACTAACGTTCGTTGGCCAGTTGCCGATATGTGCTCTAGCGACCTCTTCGCATGTATCTGACTCTAGTGAGAGGCCCACTGGAGGTGCAGTAGTTGAAAAGACGTGTTTCGCTCATTGTTATCGCAGCGCTCCTGCTGGTCATGGCGACTACACTCGCGGGGTGCAGTCTCGGCCCGCCAAGGCTGGTGGTATCCTTCGTCCCATCGACGCTGGTGCTCCAACCGAATCAGGAGATCAACCTCACGATTCGCGTCCGACTCGACGGTTGGGGGTTCTTCACCGTCGACGAAATCCGCCTGAAATACCTTGATTCCCAAGGTCAGGAGATTGAGGACGTTGGCGAATGGGGTATGCCAATGGGCCAGGTTCTCGATGAGCCGATTAAGCTCGCAGGCACGCTGGGCATGCTGAGCGCGGAGAGGACGCTGAAGCAGCTCAACGACGGCAAGCCGGTCGTGGCGGATCCCGATTGGTGGTTGATTCCGTCAAAGCCGGAGACGATGGTATTCATGTTCCTCGACGAATCAGGGAACCTCGTGGGCAGCGGCGAACTCGGACTTACGTGGGCCAGTATTACCGGCTAACCTGAGCGGCGCCGGCGAACACTAGAGCTGCTAAGGGGTCGTGGCCTCGGGATTCTGCGCAGGATTCGCGGGGCACCATGACATGGGGGGCGGGATGCGAAAATGAACGTACATACTCTCGCCCCCATCTCCTACAAGGTCCTCCAGGTGCGGGTGGCCGAGGGGCTTACCTTGCTTCCCATGGTGTGGCCCGAGGCTGTCGTAGGGCTAACCTTGGGTGCGCTTATCGCCAACACAGTCGGTCCATTCGGGATAGTCGACATCGTTTTGGGAACGGCGGCCACGGCGATCGCCGCCTTCCTCACCTACAGGTACCGCGGTTCGCGTGTGGCTTATGTCTTCCCGATACTAGTCAACGGCCTTGTGGTCGGCGGATACCTTCCGTTCGTGGCGGATATGCAGATCCACGCGTGGACTATACCTGCGGCGATGCTGTCGGTTGCCGCGGGAGAGGCGGTTGCCGTGTTCGCCGTGGGCGTGCCGCTTCTCCGCGCCCTGTGCAAGATAGGCATGATAGAATAGACGAAGAACAGATGCAGAAGGAGACTGGCTGTGCGCAGGGTTGCCATTGCTACCCTTGGATGCAAAGTGAATCAGTATGACTCGGACGCGCTTGCGCTGGAGTTTGGCAGGGCCGGGTTCGAGGTAGTGCCGTTTAGCGAAAAGGCGGACGTGTATGTGGTGAACACCTGCACTGTCACGCAGATCGGGGATAAGAAATCCCGGCAACTGATCCGGAGGGCCCACGCCAAGAACCCCGAGGCAGTGATCGTGGCCACAGGCTGCTATGCGCAAGCCTCGCCTTCTGAGGCGGCCGCGATCCCAGGGGTTTCGGTGGTGTCGGGCACGTCGGATCGCGCCGGCATCGTCCGGGCCGTCACCGACCTGGTCGAGAGCGGCGGCGCTCCGACCATCCTTGTCTCCGAAATAGGCGAGTGCCGCGCCTATGAGGAACTTCCCTCCGAGGGCACGGCCGAGCGCACTCGCGCTTATGTCAAGATTGAGGATGGATGCGAGAACTTCTGCTCGTACTGCAAAGTTCCTTACGTGCGCGGTCCGGTGAGGAGCCGGGATTTCGAGCGCGTACGTGAAGAGGTTCGGCGCTTGGCCGCCCGGGGGTTCCGCGAGATAGTCCTTACAGGCATTGACCTGGGTGCATATGGGCGCGACTTCGGCGGAACGTCGAGTTTGGCCGATGTGCTTGAGATGGCCGCGCGCGTGGAAGGTGTCGCCCGCGTGCGCGTGAGTTCAGTAGATCCTACGGACGTAACCGATAGGCTCCTGGATATCATGGGGTCTGAACCGGCAGTCTGTCCGCATCTGCATGTGCCGCTGCAGTCTGGCGATGATGAGGTGCTCGGGCTCATGAACCGTCGCTACACTGCCGCCGAGTTCGAGGCGGTTGTGACCCGCGCCCGCGCCCGAGTCCCGGGCCTTGCGGTGACGAGCGACGTGATAGTCGGGTTTCCGGGCGAGGATGAATCGGCTTTCGAGGCCACCATGTCGCTATGTGGCCGGGTGGGCTTCTCGCGTCTTCATGTCTTCCAGTATTCCAGGCGTCGCGGCACTGTTGCGGCGGGTCTTGCGGGGCAGGTGCCGCGAGAGGAGAAGCAACAACGCAGCGAGCGGCTGATAGCCCTCGGGCGGCAGCTCGCTCTCAGATTCCATCGGGGCCTGCTCGGCCAGATCGTCCACGTGTTGGTCGAGAAGTCGGACGGAGCGGCATGTGAGGGGCTAACCGGCAACTATGTTCGGGTTGTCGCCAGTGCGGTCGCGGAAACCGGGCATCCGGCCCCGCCTCCAGGCGCCATGGCGGCTGTGCGAGTCGCCGAGGCACAGGAAGGTTTCGTGCAGGGAATCGTAGAAGGGTCAGTAGAGGGGGTGTAGATAGTGGGCGATTGCATCTTCTGCAAGATAGCCGGGAAGGAGATCCCTGCGTCCCTGGTTTACGAGGACGATCAGTTGGTGGCGTTCGGTGATGCTAACCCCCAGGCGCCTACGCACATGCTCATAATACCTCGGGAACATATTCCCAGCCTGGGCCATCTGGATTCAGGCCACGACCAACTTGTGGGCAGGGCGCTTCGGCTCGCGGCAGAGCTGGCCAAGGGAAAAGGCCTGGGTGAGAGAGGTTACCGCGTTGTAGTCAACTGCGGGCCGGATGCCGGGCAGAGTGTAGGCCATCTCCATTTTCATGTTCTTGGCGGGCGGGTTATGGGCTGGCCGCCGGGTTGAATCGGCGAAACTAGGCCCGGGTGAGATTGACACTGCCGGAATGCGTGAAGTATAATTTGACAAGATTGCCTCGTGGGCCACGTACGGATCCACGGAGCTACGTGCAGTGGTGTTGGTTGATTCTCGCACGGAGAGGGGGGTATCCGTATGTCAGAGATCAGGGTTGGCAAGAACGAATCGCTAGACAGTGCACTCCGTCGTTTCAAGCGGCAGTGCCAGCAGTCGGGTGTGTTGGCCGAGATTCGCAGGCGCGAGCACTATGACAAGCCTAGCGTGCGGAAGAAGAAAAAGTCTGAAGCTGCCCGAAAGCGGAAGTATCGCTAGTCGGCCGGCAGCTTGACCCCCCGTAGTGCGGTGCGAACACGAATGAACATGGGTGTGGGAGAGACGATTGTCTCTCCCACATTATTTTTCCCTCGCATGGGCAGATTGATATGGTGAGACCGGCATGGGAACGGAGGAGTGTTCACCGTGAGATTCCTTCGCAGACTGGTCCGCGGCGACGTGCGCAGGCCCAGGATGATACTGGGACGGCCGCTGCTGCCTCTGGAAGAGATCGCGGACGGAATCGGGACTGCCGGCCCCGGCGACGGGGATTCCAAGGCGCCGGGCGATGTCGATGCCGCGCCGCCGGACTCGCCGATCCCCGACACGCTGGACGGCGTTGAACGACGGCTTCGCGATCTTCTGGGTGAAGGCAGCCCGGATGTGATCATACGTCGCATGGTCATCTGGACCAACCCCGAGATCGAGGGAGTGCTTCTCTACATCGAAGGGCTCGCGTCGCGCGATATCGTCAACCTGGTCGCGCTGCGCTCTCTGATGCTTGCCGAGCGCGTGCCCACGCTAGATGCGAGCGCGCTCAGCCGCGACAACATCGCTTCAGTGTTCATGACGCATATCGTGCCGTCGGGGCAGATCTCCGTCTTGTCCTGTATCGACAAGGTCGTCGATCACGTTCTGACGGGCGAGGCCGCCCTGTTCATTGAGGGCGCGCGCGAGTGCGTGGTGTTCGAGGCCAAGGGCTGGGAGCACAGGGGAATCGAGGAACCGCATACCGAGAAGGTGGTCCGTGGGCCGCGCGAAGGCTTCTCCGAACTGCTGCGAGCGAACACCGCCCTGGTCAGGCGGCGCCTGCGCACACCTGACCTACGGATGGACTCCATGAAGGTCGGCCGGAGATCCAAGACTGACATCGTCATTGCCTATGTCGAAGGGCTTACCAATCCGCGTCTGGTAGCGACCGTCAGCGAGCGCATTGACCACATCGACACTGATATCCTGCCTGACTCCGGTTTGATCGAGGAGTTCATTGAAGACTACCCCTACTCGCCGTTCCCCCAGATGCAGTATACGGAGCGCCCCGATCGTTTCTGCGCGGGGCTTTCCGAGGGCCTTGTGGGCATAATCGTGGACGGAAGCCCCATGGCGCTTCTGGCCCCGGGCAACTTGGCAAGCTTCTTTCAGTCGCCTGAAGATTACTACGAGCGATTCCCGTACGGCGGCCCGCTGCGCGCCCTGAGGTATATCGCAGGGATCATTGCCCTGGTATTCCCAGCGCTGTACGTGGCGATATCCCTGTTCCACCAGGAGATGCTCCCCACGAAACTAGCCCTTGCGATAGCCGGATCGCATCAGCCGGTACCGTTCCCCGTGCTCGTCGAGGCCCTGCTCATGGAGGTGACCCTCGAGCTGATAAGGGAGTCGTCCGTCCGACTGCCCGACCCGGTGGGGCAGACTATGGGGTTCGTAGGGGCTCTTCTGCTTGGAGACGCGGCCGTTTCGGCCGGGCTCGTGAGCCCGATCATGGTGATAGTGGTGGCCGTGACCGGCCTGGCCTCGTTCACTATTCCGCACTACCCAACCGGCCTGGCGATCAGGCTGCTCAGGTTTCCGCTCCTTTTCCTCTCTGCCGGGCTGGGGTTGTTTGGGCTCATGGCGGGGCTTACGGCGATCGCGCTGCATCTGGGGGCACTGACATCATTCGGGGTTCCGTATCTTGAGCCCCTGATGAAGCCCAGGCCTTCGTTGCGCGACGTGGTTTGGCGTTCGCCGGTGTTCACCTTCAACAAGAGACCGGAGTACCCCGAACCGCTGGACCAGGTGCGCCAGAAGAAATTCATCCGCACATGGGCGCCGGGAGTGGCCGAGATGGCGCGCAAAGAATCCCGGGAAGGAGGCGGCGAAGACGGCGAGAAGAGCGGAGACGGCGGGCGCGGGGCCCCAAGATGAGATCTACTACACTCAGGTAGTAGTGATCACGGCCATGATCGTGTTCGCCACCGGGTTTCTGGCTGCGGCGAGGATCCTAGTTCCTGTAGCCGGTACGGCGGCGTGGATGGCGGCCTTGATAGGCGGGGCCATCGGTCTGGGGATAGGCGGGCTCGCCGGGATGCTCGCAGGGCGTTTTCCCGGTCACAGCCTTGTCCGCATGGCGGAGAGAATATTCGGGGCTCCGCTAGGCAAGCTGATAGGCCTCACCTTCGCCGCTTACTGCACCGTGGTACTGGGCCTTGGATCGCGCCAGTCTGTGCTGGCGATGTGGATTGCCTTTCTGCAGACTACACCGCCGGTCCTGATAAGCGCCGTCTTCTATGCTCTGGTCATCTATGCGGCCTACCTTGGCATCGGGGCCATAGCCCGGGTATCGCTGATCTTCTTCTCCCTGGTTGTGGTCTCGCTTGTGGTGTTGACCGCCCTCGCTGTCCCTGTGGCTGCGCCCGGACGCCTGCTGCCCATTGTCGGCAACGGGCTCGGACCGCTCATCCGTGCCGGGTTTCTAGCCGCCTCCTACGCGGGAGAGAGTATCGTAGTTCTGGCTTTTCTCAGGCACCTAAAGGACAAACGAGGCGCCTCCAGGGCAATGGCTACAGGGGTTGCGGTGGGGATGGTTGTCATGGCTGTTGCCACCGGATTTGGAGTGATGATGCTGGGCGTGCGAGGGATATCGCGCGTTACGTTTCCGGTGCTCGAGACCGCCAGGATGGTCGGCTTCGGGCAGTTTCTCGAGCGAGCCGAGATACTCTTCCTCGCGCTGTGGTTCTCAGCTGCTCTGCTGAAACTAGCAACGGTGTTCTACGCATCGATCACATCCATCGCCGACGTACTTGGGCTTCGTGACTATCGCCCTCTCGTCATCCCATATGCGCTGCTGGGGACTGCGCTCAGCCTGATCCCCGAGAGTGTGCTTGAAACATTCGATTACCTGGATGTGTTTGTGAAGTACTCAGTATGGTATGCGATAGCGTTGCCCGTCGTACTTCTGCTGGGGGCGGTCGTCCTGGGTAGGAGAGGAGGGGATGACCATGTCCAGAGCAAGGACGAGCACTAGAACGCAGCCAGGCGCCGTGCTCGTCGCCGTGTGCCTGCTTGCCGTAGTATCCGTCAGTGGATGCAGAGACGCTCGGGAAATCGAGAGTGTTGGGTTCGTGCTTGGTCTGGGCATAGACGAGACGGCAGATGGCCGGATAGAGGTTTGGGCGCAGGTGGCGCTTCCGTCTGCCAAGCCTGCGGAAGAGGAGAAGCGGGAGTCGTGGATGGCGAGCTCGGTAGGCGACACGGTGTGGGACGCTCTACGCCAGCTGAATAACAGGTCGACCAAGGTGCTCTTCCGAGCCCACGTCAGGGCGCTCGTGATTGGTGAGCGGTTTGCCCGCGGCGGAGTCGCGAGGGCCCTTGACGTGCTGGCTCGCGACGCTCAATTCCGCTATAGGTCGTGGGTATTCGTGACAAGCGATCCAGTGGGCGACGTGCTCGGGGTTGAGACCAAGCAGTCGAGCTCGGCGGCCTTGTTCCTAGACGATCTCATGCGCAACACCGCCCGCTCATCGACGGCGCCGCGATCACGCTTTCTGGACTTGGTAACATCGATCGAAGAGCCAGGCGACCAACCTCTTCTGGCCCGAGTCAGCCTTGCGGGGCCCGCAGACGCAGGCCGGGGCGCCGAGGGCACACCCGAAACCGAACCGAAGGAACTGAGGATAGAAGGCAGCGCCGCCCTGTGCGGAGACAAAATGGTGGGATGGCTCGATGCCGAGGAAACGGCCATGGCCCTCTTGGTCTGCAACAGACTTGCAACGTACTCTTTCGTCATGCCCATGCCGGGCAATGAGGGCGGCACGATAGGATTCGACATGATTCGCTCGCACGCTGACACGCTCTTTCCGGAGGGAATCCACACGGGCGACGCAGCCGGGCAGGTGACGGACGTAGTGATCCGGATCACCGGCACGGTGGATATCCGGGAAGTTCTGTCAAGCGAGCAACTCATGTCGATGCAGTTTCTGGAAAGGTTACAGGCTGGCATATCGCAGCATCTGGAGACCGGGGTGAGGCGGCTCGTAGAGGCAGCGCAGAACAGGTTGGGCTGTGACATCATCAGCATCGGAGAGTGCGTGAGACGTAGAGTGCCTGCGAGGGTGTGGAAAGAGGATGTGGCGTCGACGTGGCACGATCAGTTCCGAACCCTCAGAATCGTGCCTGATGTCCATTTCGAGGTGGGCAAGCGCGGCATGACAATGCAGTCGCCGAGGCCGGTCGACTAGCTCCCGAAGCGGCAGGCTTGGGGGGCGTGGTTTCGTGGAGAACCCACGGATGGTATAATTGGACCGACGACGACTCTTTTCGCAGTTTCCGGAACTTGTGAGGTAACCTGGACGTAAGGGAGTATTGAGGAGAGGAGGGATTTGGGCTTGAAGTCGAATGAGCGTGTCATTGCCGTGCTTGCAGCCGTGCTGGTGTCGTTGGTCTGTGTCATCGGCTGCGCTCAGGCTGCCGGTGCAGCGCCTCTGGTCTATTCTGTGCCTGTTCGAGGAGCTATCGAGCATGGTCTGGCTGCCTTCCTCGCACGGGGTCTGCGCGAGGCGCGCGAGGCAGGCGCCGATGCGGTGATTATCGAGATCGATACTCCGGGCGGTTTTGTCGACGCAGCGCTCAAGATGCGCGACTCGATCATGACGGCAGGAGTCCCCACAGTGGCTTTCGTCAACACCAGGGCGTGGTCGGCGGGGGCTCTGATAGCAATCGCCTGCGAAGACGTGGGCATGAAGATGGGCGGATCCATGGGCGCTGCCGAAACGCGGCCCAAGGAGGAGAAGTACATCTCCGCCATGCGCGCCGAGTTCGAGGCCACCGCTGAGATGCGAGGGCGGGACCCCAAGATCGCCGGCGCAATGGTAGATGCGGATGTGGAGATCCCCGGCCTGATTGAGCGGGGCAAGATACTCACGCTCACAGCCAAGCAGGCCGAGGATGTGGGGTACGCCGACTACACTGTGCGAGATATCGGCGACCTGCTGGAACAGGCTGGTCTCGCCGGCGCGGAGTTGCACGAGGTGGACATGACGTCCTCTGAGTGGTTGGGGCGGGCGCTCACTAACGAGGCGGTGTCGCAAGTCCTTCTGACGCTGGGCCTTGTCGGGCTCGCTGTGGAAGTGTTCACGCCCGGGTTCGGAATTCCGGGAACCGTCGGCCTGGTCTCTCTTGCCCTGTTCTTTGGAGGCCGAATAGTGGGCGGTTTGGCGGGCTGGGAAGTAGTAGTGCTGTTTCTGGTGGGCCTGGCTCTGCTGCTGCTGGAGCTGTTCGTCATCCCGGGCTTTGGTGTGGTAGGAATACTTGGAATCGTAAGCATATTCGCCAGCCTGATCCTGAGCTATCCCACGCCCGCTCAGGCAATGGGCGCAATATCGATCTCCATTGTGGTCACGGTGCTGCTCATACTCCTGCTCATTCGCTTCTTGTCGCGAGGCGGCAAGAGGCTGGGGCGCGCCGGCCGGATTGTGTTGGAACATAGTGAGGCGCCGGAGGAAGGCTATGTTGGAGTGGAGGATCTCCGGTCACTGCTTGGCGAGGAAGCGCGGGCGATTACGCCGCTTCGACCGGTTGGGGCCATCAACGCGAGCGGTCGAAGGGTCGAGGCCATCTCAGAAGGCGGCTTCGTGCCGGAAGGAACGCATGTGCGCGTGATCCGAGTAGAAGGAAACCGGGTTTTCGTTAAGCCCATTGCTCAGGAAGAACGGGGGGGTTGACGTAATGTATTACATGGGGGCGATTGGCTGGGTTATTCCGCTCATCGTGATCGTGTTTCTGTTGGTGCTGCTGAACTTCATACCGATTGGCTTGTGGATATCAGCGTGGGCCGCAGGAGTGCGGGTGGGGTTGCTCACCTTGGTCGGAATGAGATTGCGCAGGGTGGTGCCGGCCAGGATCATCATGCCTATGATCAAGGCCGTGAAGGCCGGCATACCGGTTAGCGTTGATAAGCTCGAGGCCCACCATCTGGCGGGCGGAAATGTAGACCGCGTTGTGGACGCTCTCATCGCTGCGCAGCGAGCCGATATTGGCCTTCCTTTTGAGAGGGCGGCAGCTATCGACCTGGCAGGACGGAATGTGCTCGAGGCAGTGCAGATGAGCGTTAATCCCAAAGTAATCGAGACGCCGGTGGTGGCCGCTGTGGCCAAGGACGGCATTGAGCTCAAGGCAAAGGCGCGTGTTACAGTGCGCGCCAACATCGACAGGCTAATCGGAGGCGCCGGCGAGGCCACGGTCATCGCGCGGGTGGGCGAGGGCATAGTCACCACTGTGGGCTCTGCTGAGAGCCACAAGGTAGTCCTGGAAAATCCCGACATGATCTCCCGGACGGTTCTGAACAAGGGCCTCGATGACGGCACAGCCTTTGAGATCCTCTCCATCGACATTGCCGATGTCGACGTCGGCAGGAACATAGGGGCGCGCCTGCAGATGGATCAGGCGGAGGCCGACAAGAACATTGCACAAGCCAAGGCGGCCGAACGCAGATTCGCGGCGCTTGCCCTGGAGCAGGAGAACAAGGCCAAGGTGCAGGAGATGCGGGCGCTGGTTGTGGAGGCGGAAGCCGAGGTGCCGCGCGCTTTGTCGGATGCGCTCAGAACAGGCAACATGGGGGCCATAGACTACTACAACCTGCTGAACTTGAAGGCCGATACGCAGATGCGCGACTCAATCTCGCGTTCTACGGGCAAGGCCGGCACGCCTGACGATTCGGGGCCGGATGCCGGCATGAGATAATGAGGCAGAAGGCGGCTAATCAGGTTTGTGCGGGGAGGTGGGCGGAGTGGACGGCCTAGAAGGCGTCATCGGGCTGATCTGGTTGATGTTCCTTGTGGGATCGGTGCTGCGCGCCATTGTCCAAGGCAAGAGGCGTGCCGAGCAGGAAGCCGCCAGGCGGGCCATGCGGCGCGCGCAGGGGCGACCTGACGCGGCTGTGCCGGGCCGAACAAGTCAGTCACAGGCGCCGGCCCCGCCGCGGCGGGCGCCGGTCCCGCGCAGGCAGGTGCTCAGGCCCGGGTGGCCGGTCTACCCCGGCATGCCGGCTCAGCCCGTGGTTGTGGTCGAACAGGGCGAAGGCGAAGGCGAAGGCGAGTCTACCGAGGGCGGCGACACGCTTCAGCCCGGACGGTGGGGCGCGCAGGAGGATGACTATTCCACCGAGGGAGACGGCCGCGACATACGGCGCCGGCTCAGGCAGGAGCAGTCAGAGGAATGGCAGTCCGACAGGGCGCGGACGTGGGAAATGCCCGCCGATGCCGGTTCTCTGGGCGCTCCGGGGGAGGTTGTCGACGAGCCATTTGTGAGGTCGGCCGACGCGTTTGGGGTCAGCATGGATTGGGATATGCTGGACGGGGCTCTTGATGAGGATATGGACGCCGAACTCGGCGGGGATGTCGTGGCCGCTCGGCGCCTTGATGCAGATTCCGGAGTGTGGAAGTTCCCGGGCAGTGTTGAGCCGGAGCATGCCCTTGCAGGGATAGTGTGGGGGACTGTGCTCGCAGCGCCGCGATGCAGGTTGACTCGGCATGGGCGGTAGTGTAAGCTTGAGGCAGGCAAGCTAGCAAGTTGAACTGAATACGCTGCTTTCACGAGCGAAAGTGCGCCTAGGGTTCCACTTCCGCGCCGCGCGGGTGCGGTGCGCAAGGTTCGGTCCGAGCGGCGCAGGCGCCATGGCGGCGCTACACCTCTAGGGACAAAAGCCCCGGCGGTTAGGTTTCACTCACCGTAGTGAACCGCCGGGGCTTTTCTTTTTCGCTTGGTGATTCTGTGTTTGCTTTCGGTTATCGTAACACCACAAGGAGGGAGCTGCTGTGAAGGGGAGAGCTGCTGGGCATACCCAGGCAGACCCTGGAGTTCGAGTAGGGGTGGTCATGGGGAGCCAGTCAGACCTGGGCAAGATGTCGAAGGCGTGGGAGGCCCTTGCCGAATTGGGAATCGGGTATGAGGCGAGAGTGATCTCAGCGCACAGGACTCCTGATGAAGCCGCGGCCTATGCTCGCGGCGCAGAGGAGCGTGGGCTGTGCGTCATCATCGCCGGTGCGGGAGGCGCCGCTCACCTGGCGGGCGTGATGGCGGCCTACACCGTTCTGCCTGTGATCGGCGTGCCCGTCGCATCAGGCGCGTTGGGAGGTTTCGACGCCCTATGTGCCACAGTGATGATGCCGTCCGGCGTGCCCGTGGCTACGGTAGCGATCGATGGGGCGGCCAATGCAGGGATACTCGCAGCGGAGATTGTGGCCCTGCTAGATCAGGAAGTGAGGGAGCGTTTGGCAGAATACAGACGTTCGATGGCGGAGAAGGTACGGCAGGCGGACGCACGGGTGCAGGCAACAACGCAGGTGCAGATATCAGGGGGTGCAGTTGATTGAAATACGTAGCCGATATCGTTGTGACACTGAAGAGGTCCATACTCGACCCGCAGGGCGACGCTGTCAGGTCGGCCCTGAAGTCCATGGGCTACACCGGCGTGCAAGACGTGAGGATCGGAAAACGCATTGAGGTTCGCCTTGAGGCGGCCGACGAAGCCGAGTGCAGGCAGACAGTGGATGAGATGTGCGCGAAACTCCTGGCCAACACGGTTATGGAGACTTACGACTTCAGCATCAGGGAGGCGCCTAGGGAATGAAGTTCGGTATAGTTGTGTTCCCCGGGTCCAACTGCGATAAGGACGTCCAAACTGCAGCGCGCGCCGTCGGCCATGATGCCGATTTCATCTGGCATACGGATACGTCTGTGGATGGGTTCGACTGCCTAGTGTTGCCGGGGGGATTTTCATACGGTGACTACTTGCGCACCGCGGCCATCGCGCGATTTTCGCCGGTGATGGAGCCGGTTGCTCGTTATGCGGCATCCGGCCGTCCCGTCATCGGGATCTGCAACGGGTTTCAGGTTCTGCTCGAGGCGGGTTTGCTTCCCGGTGCGATGCTGCGCAATACCAGCTGCAAGTTCGTATGCAAGCCGCAGCGGATACGAGTGGAATCGACACGTACTCCGTTTACGCGCAAGTTCCGCCAGGGCCAGGTGATTACATTGCCTATCGCCCATGGCGACGGCAATTACTACATCGACGGCGAGACGCTTGAACAGATGGAACGGGGCGGCCGGGTAGTGTTCAGGTACTGCGATGAATCCGGCGAGCCGACGCCCGAGTCCAACCCCAACGGCAGTCTCAACAACATCGCCGGCATATGCAATAATGCCGGCAATGTGCTTGGCATGATGCCCCACCCCGAACGCGCCGCGGAAGGGATACTCGGCGGCGCCGACGGAAGGCTGTTACTCGAATCAGTTGCCCAGTGGGTGCAGGGAGGCGGCAAGATTGGCTGATGAGTTGATATGGCAGACTATGGGCCTTTCGGATGAGGAATACGAGCGCATCCGCGTGCTGCTTGGGCGGGATCCAAACTACGTTGAGCTCGGCATGTTTTCGGTCATGTGGTCCGAGCACTGCTCCTACAAGAACACGCGCGCCGTCCTGCGTGGGCTGCCCACTTCAGGGCCGCAGGTGCTGCAGGGGCCGGGCGAGAACGCCGGGATTGTCGACGTCGGCGACGGACTGGCTGTCGTCTTCAAAATCGAGAGCCATAACCACCCCTCGGCGGTCGAGCCCTACGAGGGCGCGGCCACCGGCGTAGGGGGCATCATCAGGGACATCTTCACCATGGGCGCCCGACCCATCGCATCCCTCGACTCTCTGTGGCTGGGCGATCTCAGCTCGGCCCGGGCGCGTAGGCTGTTTTCGGGGATAGTGGCAGGCATTTCGGGATATGGAAACGCCGTGGGCATCCCCACCGTCGGGGGCCAGACGATGTTTCATCGCTCATACGAAATCAATCCGTTGGTCAATGCCATGTGCGTGGGTTTCATGCGCCATGAAGATATCAAGCGCGGCGCTGCCACGGGCGTCGGCAATTCCGTTATGGTAATTGGCTCCACAACCGGCCGAGATGGGATACACGGCGCTACGTTTGCATCGGCCGACCTGACCGATGAAGCTATTGAACGTAAGTCGGCGGTTCAGGTAGGCGACCCTTTCCGCGAGAAACTGCTGCTTGAGGCTTGCCTGGAGCTGGTGGCGCGCGGGTGTGTACTGGGCATTCAGGACATGGGCGCCGCCGGGCTGACATGTTCATCGTGTGAGATGGCGTCGCGGGGCGGCACTGGGATGATCATTGATCTAGACCGAGTGCCAAGGCGTGAGACGGGCATGACTCCATACGAAGTCATGTTGTCGGAATCACAGGAGAGAATGCTTCTGGTGCCGACTCCAGGCCGGGAGGAGGAGGTTCGGGAAGTCCTCGTCAAGTGGGGCCTCGAGGCTGTGGTAGTGGGAGAAGTCACGGCGGACGGGATGATCACCTTGATCGAAGGCGGGGCTCGAGTGGCGCAGGTGCCTGCGAGAGCTCTTGCAGATGAGGCGCCGGTCTATCACAGAGAATCGTCGAAACCAGAGTATGTAGAGAGGCTGGCTGCGTTCGATACGGCCGGAGTGCCGCCGTGCGCGGATCTGGGAGGCGCTCTGCTCCGGCTTATCGGCAGCCCGAGCATTGCCAGCAAGAGATGGGTTTGGGAACAGTACGATCACCAGGTAGGGGCCGGCACGGTGATAGGGCCGGGCGCCGACGCAGCCGTGATACGTCTGCCCGGATCCAAGCGTGGGGTCGCGCTGTCGACTGACTGCAACTCCAGGTATTGCTATCTCGACCCGCGCCTGGGCGCGGCGCATGCCGTGGCCGAGGCCGCACGCAACGTGGCCTGCACCGGAGCGCGCCCGTTGGCCGTGACCAACTGCCAGAACTTCGGCAATCCCTACAAGCCCGAGGTGTTCTGGCAGTTCCGCGAGGCTATCGCGGGAATGTCCGTGGCGTGTCGCGCGCTGGGAACGCCCGTCACAGGCGGCAATGTCAGCCTGTGTAACGAGGATGGCGAAACGGCCATTCGCCCGACGCCCGTCATAGGGATGGTCGGCGTGATAGACGATGTAGAGCTCCGGGTGCCCATGGGGTTCCAGGCAGAAGGCGATATCGTGGTGCTTCTGGGCGCCACTCGCGATGAGATCGGAGCATCGGAGTATCTGGCGACTGTACACGGGGTGGAGGCCGGGCGGGTGCCCGCACTCGACCTCGAGGCCGAGGCTCGCCTATGCGAGCTACTGTGGACCGCGGCGTCGAGAAGGCTGTTGAGCTCGGCGCATGACATGTCCGAGGGCGGCCTGGCAGTGGCTCTGGCTGAGTGCGCTATCGCCGGAGCTCTTGGCGCGACCTTGCGGGTTGATTGTGTCGGCGGCGATGCTGGGCTCGCCCCTGATCGTTTCCTGTTCAGCGAGAGCGGAGCCAGAGCGCTGGTTACCATTGGACCTAGTCAGCGCGACGAGTTCCTAGCCCTTGCGGCCGGCCTGAACGTGCCTGCGGCGGCTTGTGGCCGTGTGGGCGGCAGCAGGCTGTGTGTGGAGTTCGGTGAGGGAGCGGGCGGTGCGCGGCGCATCGATGTGAGTGTCGCTGCACTGTCGAAGGCGTACGAGGAGGCGGTACCATGCGCCATGCAGGGGTAACGCCTGCCGGTGTCGACAGGGCAGGCAATGTGGACAGGCCCAGGGAGGAGTGCGGCGTTTTTGGCGCTTGCATGAGTTCGGGCGGCGGCGCCGTGTTGACCACCTTCTACGGCCTCATGTCTCTTCAACACAGGGGCCAGGATAGCGCGGGCATCGCGTCGTCGGACGGGGAGCGTATCCGGGTCGTCAAGGGTCCTGGTCTTGCTGCCGAAGTCTTCCATGAAGACGCGCTCGCTCGTCTGTCCGGACATGTGGCTATCGGTCACGTGCGCAATGCGGCGCGCGCGGATGAAGACGACACGGCCATACAGCCCTTCGTCTTTCATTACACAGGCGGGATGATGGCTGTTGCCCACAATGGAAGCATAACCAACGGCAGGGCCCTGCGCGAGCGACTGGGGCGCTCGGGAGTAGTGTTTCAGAGCGAGTCGGACGCCGAGATCATTGGCTCGCTCATCGCCCGCTACTACTCGCTTGGCATTATCGGAGCCATAGAACGCGCCATGGAGGACATGGAGGGCGCCTACTCCTTCTTGGTCATGGCGGGCGACATGATATACGCTGTGCGCGACCCCTATGGGTTCCGACCGCTAGCGGTGGGCTCGTCGCCGGATGGATGGGCGGCGGCCTCCGAGACATGCGCCTTGGACGCCGCGGGCATGACAACCCAGCGTGACGTGGCGCCCGGCGAGATTGCCGCCATTTCATCTGACGGTATCAGACGAATATCGACGCGTGCCTCCCGAAGGGGCGCAAACCGAGCTACGTGCATTTTCGAGTACATCTACTTCGCGCGCCCGGATTCGGTGGTGGACGGCATCAGCGTCTCCGCCGCGAGGCAGGCTTTCGGCGCGCGGTTGGCGGCTGAGTCTACGATTGAGGCGGATGCGGTGATCAGTGTTCCGGAATCCGGCGTGGCCGCCGGGCTGGGATACGCGGCAGCCAGCGGCATCCCCTACCAGCAGGGGATTGTGAGGAATCGGTATCTAGGACGGACGTTCATCCGCCCTACGGCGAGTCAGCGCGAGACGGGGGTGCGTCTGAAGCTCAACGCGGTTGAGCACGCCTGTGCCGGACGTCGTGTGGTGTTGGTAGACGACTCCATCGTGCGAGGCACGACCAGTGCTCGGCTGGTCAGCCTGATGCGCAGGTCCGGGGCGCGCCAGGTGCACCTCGGGGTGTCATCGCCTCCGGTGAAGTTCGCGTGCTGCTACGGGATAGACACGTCGCGCGGCCGCGAACTCGTTGCAGCGACCAAGAGCATCGAGGAGATACGCCAGTTCGTAGGCGCCGATAGCCTGCACTACCTGTCCATCGAAGGACTGCTCCAGACCATGCGGGCGCTAGAAGCGCATCCGGATTCAGCGGACGGAGGCGGAGCCGGCGCCGGATTCTGCACTGCCTGTTTCACCGGCGTCTACCCGGACCGTGCCGAACCGTGCGGATTGTGTAGCCCGAGCGGATCGGCCGGGCGACTATCGTATGCAAAAGCAGGCGTGAACATCGACGAAGGTAACCGCGCCGTAGATCTAATAAGGTCCGCTGTGAGGAGCACCTTCACGTCGAACGTGGTGGGCGATGTGGGCGGCTTCGCCGGCATGGTCAGGTTCAACCCGGTCGGATACGATGATCCCGTGCTGGTATCGGGCACGGATGGCGTGGGCACCAAGCTCAAGATAGCTTTCGCCATGAATCGCCACGACACGATAGGCATAGACGCGGTGGCCATGTGCGTCAACGACGTGCTAGCGTCGGGGGCGCGTCCTCTGTTTTTCCTGGACTACATCGGTTGCGGAAAGCTGGAAGCCGAACAGATAGCTCAAATCGTGTCGGGAGTTGCGGCTGGATGCCGTGAGGCAGGCTGCGCGTTGGTGGGTGGGGAGACCGCCGAGATGCCTGGGTTCTACCCGGACGGAGAGTACGACATCGCGGGATTCGCGGTCGGCGCAGCGGATAGGCAGCGCATAGTCGATGGCTCGGACATCCGGCCGGGAGATCTGGTGATCGGACTGGCCTCGTCCGGGTTGCACTCCAACGGGTACTCTCTTGCCCGAGAAGCGCTGCTGGAACAGGGCGGCCTGACCGTGGCACAGAGCGTGGACGGGCCGGGATCGGAGTTTGGTCGCGGGTTCGGCTTCACTCTGGGCTGTACCGTCGGCGAGGAGATGCTCAGGCCGACCAGAATATACGTCAGGCCTGTGCTGGCCCTGATGGAGCAGGCGCGTGTGCTGGGGATGGCGCACATCACCGGCGGCGGGCTTGTTGAGAACCCGCCTCGCATGCTGCCTGCCGGCGCATCGATGCGACTTGAGTGGGGGTCGTGGCCCGTGCACCCCATATTCCAGCTGATTCAGGAGGTAGGCAACGTGGATCCGGGCGAGATGCGCCGGGTGTTCAACATGGGCATAGGGTTCATGCTTGTAGTGCGGCCGGGCGACGCACAGCGCACAGTGGAGATCCTTCAGGCCAACGGGGAGAACGCCTACGTCATAGGGGAGATACTGCCGGGCGATGGCAGAGTGTCGTTCTGTGAGCAGAGCGCGGAGTGAGCGGGCAGGCGCTACGGATCCGGAGGAGGCGTGCACTGTGAGTATCCGCTTGGCGGTTCTGGTTTCAGGGCGGGGATCGAATCTGCAGGCGATAATGGATGCTGTCCGGGCCGGACATCTCGATGCGTCGATCGAGATCGTGGTCTCCGACATGGCCGACGCGCTTGCCATTGCGCGGGCGCTGGCAGGCGGTATTCCGGCGGCTGTGGTGCGGCGGCGGGATTACGTTTCGCGCGCGGAGTTCGAAGCGGCTCTGGGGGGGGCGGTGGAAAAGGCCCGACCGGACCTGATTGTGCTGGCAGGTTTCATGAGGCTGTTGGGCCCGGCGTTTTTGGATCGGTTTCCGGGCCGTGTGATTAACATCCATCCGTCTTTGCTGCCGGCCTTTCCGGGGCTTGAGGCACAAAGACAGGCGCTGGAGTACGGAGTGAAGTTCACAGGATGCACTGTGCACTACGTGGACTACGGCATGGACTCCGGCGCCGTCATCGACCAGCGTGTGGTGGAAGTGATGCCGGGCGACGATGTGGACAGCCTATCGGCGAGGATCCTACAGCAGGAGCACGACTTGCTGGTGGATGTAATAAGGCGTCTCGCCCAACAGATGGGCGGGCAGAGAGGCAACGAGTTAGGCGAAGGGAGATGCGCGCACCGTGGGCAAGAGCAGGCGTAGGGCGCTGATAAGCGTGTACGACAAGGAAGGTGTAGCCGAGTTCGGGCGGGCTCTGGCAGAGCTGGGCTTCGAGATTGTCTCAACCGGTGGGACTGCCTCGGCTCTGCGCCGGGCGGGGCTTGAGGTAACGGATGTTTCTGATGTGACGGGTTTCCCCGAAGTGCTCGACGGCAGGGTCAAGACCTTGCATCCTCGAGTTCACGCAGGCATTCTGGCCCGACCCACTCAGGAGCACATGGAGGCTTTGGAAAAGCTAGATGTGACCCCCATCGACATAGTCGTGGTTAACCTCTACCCGTTCCAGCGAACGGTGGAGAGCGGGGCGGGCGAGGCAGAGGTTGTGGAGAACATAGACATCGGGGGTCCGTCCATGGCCAGGGCGGCGGCCAAGAACTTCGACAGGGTAGCGGTCATTGTGGATCCGGCGGATTACCCTGTCGTCATTGCTGAGCTGAGGGAGAATGGGTCGGTGTCGCAGAAGACCCGCGCGCGCCTGGCGGCCGCGGCATTTCAGCATACCGCGGCCTACGATGCTGCTATCGCCCGCTACTTCGCCGACAGCGTAGCCGGCGCGCCCAAGCAGCGCGGGCAGCATGAGGCGGACGAAGGGCGAGAGGCAGGCCCGGGTTTGGGACGCGAGTTTACCCTAGGGGGCACGGCAGTTCAGACCCTCCGCTACGGCGAGAACCCGCATCAGGCAGCTGCCTTTTACCGCGTTGCGGGCGCCCGCCCGTGGGGCTTAGCCGCAGCCAGGCAGCTGGGAGGCAAGGAACTCTCCTTCAACAATATCGGAGACGCGGATGCTGCCGTCAGAGCGGTGGCTGAGTTTTGCGAGACCGCAGTGGTCATCGTCAAGCACGCCAACCCGTGCGGCATAGGAGTAGGCGCCGGCGCGGCGGAGGCATATCGAACGGCGCTGGATTCCGACCCCGTGTCCGCCTTCGGCGGAATCGCGGCCTTCAACCGCCTTGTGGACCTGGAGGCAGCGCGGCTGATGTCGGAGATATTCCTCGAGGTCATAATAGCGCCGGGATTTGCTCCCGAAGCCGTTGAGCTGCTCCACGGTAAGAAGAACCTGCGCCTTCTGGAGCTGGCCGTGGATGATATCATGCCTGGAGCTGGGTGGGACGTGCGGTCGGTCGCCGGTGGTGTTCTGGTGCAGGAGCCTGATAGAGTTGGACGCCTTGATATGCGGGAAGTGTCCGTGGTCACCAGGCGCGCGCCGAACGAGCGCGAGATGACTCAGCTGGCGAATGCGTGGAAGGCGGTAGCTCATGTGAAGTCCAATGCTATCGTGCTGTGGAAGGGAAATGGTACCGTGGGCGTCGGCGCTGGGCAGATGAACCGGGTGGGCGCGGCCAGAATCGCGGTGGAGCAGGCAGGACCGCGGGCAGCGGGCTCAGTGATGGCGTCGGACGCCTTCTTCCCGTTCGCCGACACCGTCGAGCTTGCGGCGAAAGCGGGCGTGACAGCCATAGTCCAGCCGGGCGGATCCCTGCGAGACAAGGATTCGGTCCAGGCCGCGGACGCGCACGGGATCGCCATGGTCTTCACAGGCAGACGGCACTTTCGACACTGAGGAGGCGTACATATGACAACGCGCAATCCGTCTTCCCGTCCCAATGTGCTGATCGTGGGGTCGGGAGGAAGGGAGCACGCAATAGCCTGGCGCCTCGCGCAGAGCCCCAGGATAGGACGTATTTTCGCTGCTCCGGGTAATCCCGGAATCGGCCGACTCGCCGCATGCGCGCCGGTTGGGGCGACCGACGTGGCCGGGCTGGTCAAGTTGGCCCGGGAGGCCGCATGCAACCTGGTGGTAGTAGGCCCTGAAGCGCCTCTGGCAGCCGGGTTGGCCGATGCCATGCGCGCTCAAGGCATAACGGTATTCGGGCCGAGCGCGGCGGCGGCCCGGATCGAATCGTCCAAGCACTACGCCAAGGGCGTCATGGCCCGGGCTGGAATACCAACTGCGCACTGTGAAGCATTCACGGACCTTGGCCGCGCACGCGATGCCGCGCGTGCTGTTGCGCGAGAGGCAGGCGGCGTCGTGGTTAAGCTGGACTGCCTGGCGGCAGGCAAGGGCGTTGTAGTGGCCGGTAGCCCGGAAGAGGCTGCGCGGGCTGTTGACGAGCTCGGCGCCATGGGCGGGAGCCAAGGCTGCAAGATACTCGTGGAGGAGAGGCTCGCCGGCCCGGAGGCCAGCGTAATGTGCTTGTCGGATGGAGTTGACATATGGGTCCTGCCGCCGGCGCGCGATCACAAGCGCGCACTTGATGGCGATCAGGGCCCCAATACCGGGGGAATGGGCGCCGTCGCCCCTGCGAGGCTGGTCGCCGACGCCATGCTGGCCGATCGGGCGATGCTGGCCGCCATCGAGCGGACGATCCTTAGGCCGGCTATTGAGCAGATGGCGGCGGAGGGCACTCCGTTCGTGGGCGCTCTGTTCGCAGGGCTGATGCTCACCTCGGAAGGCCCCAAGGTGCTCGAATTCAACTGCAGGTTGGGCGATCCTGAAACCCAGGCGGTACTGCCCCTGGTCGACGTAGACCTGCTCGATTTGGTGGAGGCTGCGTGCCATGGGCAGCTGGGGCGTGTGGGCGCGAGTGCAAGTTCGGGTGGAGTACACTACGGCCTCCACAGCACGTGTGTCGTGATGGCCAGCCTGGGATATCCCGGTCATTACGAGATGGGGATTCCAATTTGCGTCCCTGACCCGCTGCCGACAGGGGTCACGCTGTTCCACGCCGGCACAGCGCTGGACGATGGCAAGCTGGTGTCGGCGGGCGGAAGGGTCATTGGCGTCGTGGGCGTGGCCTCAAGCGCCGCCGAGTCGCGGCGGCTTACGTACGACGTAGTGGGGCGCATCGGGTTCGAGGGTGCACACTACCGGCGGGATATCGGAGCAATTTGATGTCGTACGCTGGGCTTCGAGCACAAATGGCGGTTGAGCTGGGGGTTTGTGATCTGTTCGTTTTCCGAACACGTTTTCGGGGATGTGTCGCGAATCCGAGCAATGGTTGATGCATAACGAGACGCATAGTTGCATGAAACGGCATGATGGCAAAGGCTGGGGCACACATCGCCAGAGAACGGTGATATACACCCACATTCAAGGAGATTAGCAGCGCCGCATGGCGCTATATGGATCCACAATTGGGTGATGATGTCTCTGTTGGCGCTCTGCTGTGCCTCTATGCAGTCATGCGTTCCGATATGCATCAACCTCTGTCGCGAAATCGAACAGATCGGCAAAAATGTGTCCATAATGCGAACAAACTAAATTTTGGAAATACGGAAGCCTCACCCTGCAAAGAGATCCTGCGCACAGCCGGACTCGCCAAAGCTGTGCCGTGGCCCGCGCAGTGGGCTTGCCGACGCTGCCGTCCGTCATTCCGACCTGTGTCGAGGAATACATCTTGAGAGTGAGTAATGCGTGCAGTGATCGCGTAAGGATAGCCGACGCAGGGTACGACCGCCGCTTGGCGAGGACGCGTGGGAGGTGGGCGGATGCGGAGCCACGGTGTCGATGTTGCCGGTCGGCGCAGCATTCCAGGCGCCCGCCGGATATCCGATGCTCTCGGAGTGCCCATAGATGTCGCGCTCAACATGCCCCGAATGAGCTTCGAGGGCAATGCGCGCTTGGTCCTGGATAACCACCGGGGGCTAGTTGAGTACACTCCCGGCCATCTGCAGATAAATACGCCCGCGGGGCAGCTTGACATAACCGGCAGGCGCCTGCGCATCCGCGGCATCAGCCGGGAGCAGATTGTGGCGGACGGCTGGTTCGACCGGGTGGAGTTCTCAGGTTGGGTCGGCAATTCCACAGCTGGCAGTGCTGGTCAGGAGGCACCCTGAAATGGCAGGGGCTGGATTGTGGGACTGGCTCCGCGGATATGTTATAATTCGGATCGAAGGGCGGGCGCCGGAGAAGTTCGTCAACATGGCGGCGGCCCACCGCATTGAGCTGGCGGACGTCGCGATGCTCGGCCAGGGTACGATGCTGATCAGAACGAGCGTCGATGGTTACAGGCGACTGGGCCCGGTGCTCAGGGCCTCAGGTTGCCGGGCGGTGATCGAGGAACGGGTGGGAGCGGCGTTTGTCGTGGCGCGCCTCCTTCGCAGGAGGTTCCTGATCCTCGGCGCCGTTCTTTTCCTTGCTGCGCTGTACGGTTCCTCTTCGGTTCTGTGGACCATCGAAGTCGTGGGCGCAGAGCCGCCCGACCGCCAGCAGATCCTCCAGGCACTGCAGTCCATGGGCGTTCGGCGCTGGATGTTCCGACACCGAGTAGATTGCGACGCGATCAGGCGTGAGATCACCCGCTCACTCCTGCAGCTGGCATGGGTGGGCGTGGAGCTTCGCGGAACGACCCTTACGGTTCGTGCAGCGCCTAAAGTGACGCCCGAGGTTCCGGAGGGCCCCATCGATATAGTGGCCTCAGCAGACGCCGTCATAACGCGGTTCATACTCCTGGCCGGCGATGCAGTCGTCCGCGAGGGTGATACCGTAGTTCAGGGCCAGATCATGGTGCGTGGCAGGGCGGGGCCGAGCACGGGCGATCGGCCTGTAAATGCCCGAGCTTTGGTGCAAGGGCGCGTATGGCGAGCCGGGCAGGCGCGCATTCCGCTCACTATTGAGCAGAGGCTCAGGACGGGTCGCACCGCGGATCAGTACGTGCTCCGCCTGGCCCGAACCCAGCTACGCCTGGGGCGGGCGGGCAGATTCGAGGCATATGATAGTGAGCAGTTCTCCACGACTCTCGCCGTGGGCAGGGACGGTGGCAGTCTTGTCGAAGTTATCAAAATTAGGCGGTATGAACTCCGTGTGGAGTTAATCCGGCTCTCACGGGAGCAGGCGTACACTGCTGCGCGCGACTCGGCGATGTCGGCGGCTATGTCTCAAGTGCCTGCCGAAGCCAGGATCATCATGGTCAGCGAGGAAGTATCTGATCAGTTGCTGCTGCCCGAAGCGGTGGACGTGCGGATCGTGATAGAGAGTCTGGAGGAAATCGGCGCACCGCAGATAAGGCTGCCCGCCGGTCTGTAGATGAGGTAGATCGTCGAATCTGTTCGACGAATGAGATAAGACGGGAGGGAACAGTCTCATTTGAGCGATCCGGTTGTGGAGGCACGATTCTGTACTGAAGGTAATACGGAAGCTGCGGCGCTTTTCGGCAACCGCGACGAGAACTTGCGACTCGTGGAAGGGATGCTCGGATGCAAGATCATGGCCCGTGCCAATGAGGTGACTGTAGTAGGGTCTCAGGACGTAGTCGAGAAGGTGCTCCGTGTCCTTTCGGACCTACAGTCGGCGGTGCGCGCGGGCAGTCGCATTTCTGGAAGGGAGACAAGGTATTCGGTGATGCTGGCGCAGGATGGCCGGCCCGAGACGCTTTCGACAGTGCTGGCCGATGTAATTCAGGTGACGGCCAGGGGCAAGCAGATCCGGCCCCGCACAGTCGGGCAGAAGCACTACGTCGACGCCATCCGGAACAACGACATAGTCTTCGGCATAGGACCTGCGGGCACCGGCAAGACGTATCTGGCTATGGCCATGGCAATCGCGGCCCTCAAGTCCAAGCAGGTGAGCAGGATCATACTGACGCGTCCGGCAGTGGAGGCCGGCGAGAAACTAGGGTTTCTCCCAGGCGACCTGCAGGAGAAGGTCGACCCTTACCTCAGGCCGCTATATGATGCGCTCTTCGACATACTTGGTCTCGAGGTGTACGAGCGCTACAGGGAGCGTGGGATCATCGAGATAGCGCCGCTCGCTTACATGCGCGGCAGGACTCTGGATGACGCCTTTATAATACTAGATGAGGCACAGAATACCAGTCCTGAGCAGATGAAAATGTTCCTTACCAGGCTAGGGTTTTCGTCTAGGGCAGTGGTTACCGGCGACATTACCCAGATAGACTTGCCGAGGAGACGTTTTTCGGGGCTGGAGGAAGTGCGGACTGTGCTTGTGGGCATCGACGGGATCGAGTTTGTGTATTTTTCCGACCAGGACGTGGTACGGCACGAGTTGGTTCAGAGGATTATCCGTGCATATGAGAGATTTGATTCACGGCGCGTCGATATTTCCCCGGATCGGCGCGAAGAGGAGTGACACGGCCTATGGAGTCGCGGTTGGGCGAGCGTGCGCAGCGCGTGGGTTCTAGAATAAAGGCGTTTGTGGGCGGCAAAGCGATGATAGCTCTGGCTACTGTGGCTGTGTCGGCCCTCATTATCGCGTATGCCGTCTTGCCTCAATCTGTCGCTCTCGAAGTTGGGCAGTTCGCCAAGAGGGACATCGAGTCGCCTAGGACGATTGTGAACCGCGTGGCCACGGACAAGCTCAGGGAAGAGGCTCGCAAGGCCTATATGAAAAGCGCTCCGAATTCGCTTGACAACTACGAGATCAGCCAATCGTACTCCTATATGGCGGAAGAATCGGTGGACGCCGTATTCGCGGCTGTGGTTGCTGAGCGGGATGGCGACTCTAGCCTAACGCCGCAGGCTGTGGCGCGAGCAGCAGCCAAGAAGCTGGGAGGGGCGGCCGACACGCTCAGTCTGTCTGCCGCGGATCTGGAGGGCCTAGCCCAAATTCCCAGTGACGAGTTCGACTCGGTCCGGCAGGTTGCGACGTCGCTGGTCGGCCGAACAATGCGCGAGATCCGCATCACAGATGCCGGCCTTCAGAAGGTGGCTGCGGGCATTCCCGACGACTTGGTGCGGGCCGGGTTGTCGCCCCAGTGGGTGAAGGCAGTGTCCAGGGTCATCGTTGGGGCTCTTCGCCCCAATCTCTCGCTGGACCTCGCGAAGGTGGAGAAGGCCGCCGAAGAGCAGGCCCGCCTGGTCCCGCCTGTATACATTCAGAAGGGACAGAGCATCATCAGAAGGGGCGATGCGGCAACTGACGAGCAGATAGCGGTTCTCTCCGATTTGGGCCTCCTGGGCTCGCGGGGAAGCATCATGGGCTGGATCGGCGTGGTCGCGCTGACGGCCATGGCGGTGGCATATACAGCTGCCTATGTGCGCAGGTTCACCCCCAGGCTGTCATCGGCTGAAGGGAGCTTGGCACTGTGCGCAGTGGCCGGCATAGTAGTCCTTGTTTCAGCCAGCGTTCTGGTGAGCCTGGTTCCCGACTTTGCGCCGTATCTCATACCGGCGGCATTTGCGTCAATGGTCATCTCGTCTTTGCTGTCTCTGGAGATGGCGATGGCGGTCAATCTGTCAGTCGCAGCGCTGATCGGGATCATATTGCGGGGCGACGCCTTTGCCATGCTGGCGGCGCTGGCCGCTGGGGCCGCCGGCGCCTATGCAATGCCTGGGCTGCGCGACAGGGCCAGTATGACTAGGGCTGTTGTATACGTCGGCGGCGCCGTCGCCGCGGTGTCTGTCTTTTACGGTTTTGCCTTTGGCGAACCTCAGGTCCTTTCCAGGTGGTACTGGGGTCTTGTGAACGGGATGATGTCCACGGTGATGACCGTGGGTTCGCTGCCGTTTTTTGAGTCCATTTTCGGCGTGACGTCTCCCATGCGCCTGCTGGAACTGTCCAATCCGGGGCACCCGCTTCTCAGGCGACTTCTGCTGGAGGCGCCGGGGACGTACCATCATTCGATACTAGTGGGCAACTTGGCTGAAACGGCTGCTCAAGCCGTGGATGCCGATGCATTGCTAGTCAGAGTGGGAGCGCTCTACCATGACGTAGGCAAGCTCAAACGGCCGTATTTCTTTGTGGAGAACCAGTTCGCTCAGGCGAACCCGCATGACAAGATCAGCCCGGCCCTGTCGACGCTGGTGATAACTTCTCATGCCAAAGACGGTGTGGAGCTGGCCAAGCAGTACAAGCTGCCCAAGTCGGTGGTAGACTTGATTCAACAGCATCACGGCACGGGGCTTGTGTCATTTTTCTATCAGCGAGCGTCGGAGAATGGCCGGGATCCGTCAGTGGACGAGAAGGATTTCAGGTACCCGGGTCCGCGTCCGCAGACGCGCGAGGCCGCAATAGTGATGCTGGCCGATTCGGTGGAAGCGGCAGTCAGGGCCCAATCGGACGTGTCGCCGTGGCAAGTACAGAGCACTGTGAAGAAGGTAGTCAGAGGCAAACTCGCCGACGGCCAGCTTGACGAGTGTGACCTAACGCTCAAGGATCTGTACGCCATCGAGAATGCTTTTCTCGATGTGCTGTCGGGAGTGTATCATGAGCGCGTTGAATACCCCGACCTGAAAGCGTCGGGGTCCAAGGATCAGTCGGTCATACCCGGCGACCAGGATGACCGGGAAGGAGAGGCGACAGATGTCCGCCGAGATAGTGAACAGGCAGACTAAGGTCGACGTGGCGCCTGTGCTGGAGGGAAAAGTGAAGGAGGCAGTCGAAATAGCACTCAAGCTGACAATGGGACATGACGATTTCGAAGTAGATGTGAGCTTCGTGGACGACTCAGAGATCGCGCAGCTAAACGCGGCGTATCGGGGTGTGGAAGGGCCCACCGACGTGCTGTCGTTTCCAATGGACGACCCGGACGAATTGGCGGCGTACGAAGGCGACTGTGCTGAGCTGGTGGAATGCCCTGACCTGCCGAACATTATCCCGCCGGATGATTTCGACACTTGGGATGACACCGACGCCCCCGAGAGCCATTTGTTGGGCGATATCGTGATATCACTTCCCCGCGCTGTGGAGCAAGCTCGGGACTACGGCCACTCGCTGGAGCGAGAGGTATGCTACCTTACCGCCCACGGGGTCCTGCACCTTCTGGGGCATGACCACGAAACCGAGGCGGATGCGTTGCGAATGAGGGAGATTGAGGAGTCGGTCATGGGTCGGATCGGGCTCTCGAGGTAGCCGGAGCCTCCCGGCGTGTGCAATGTAGCATGTGGGGGCGGACAGTTTGAAGGCTCGTAACCTGTGCGAGAGTTTCAGGTTCGCGGCGATCGGAATGGTTCAGGCATTTCGGAGCGAACGCAACATTCGCATACACATCGCTGCGGCTGTATCAGTGGTGTTGCTCTCGTACGTGCTGGGCCTTGGGAGGCTGGAAGCCGCTATCGTGGTTTTGGCGGCTGTTATCGTGATAGTCGCGGAGATGGTCAACACGGCGCTGGAGCATTTCGTGGACATGGTCACTGCAGAGTACCATCCCGCAGCTGCGAAGGTGAAGAACATAGCGGCGGGAGCCGTTCTGACGGCGGCGGTGGGGGCAGCAGTAGTCGGTTTGGTGATCTTCGGTCCGCGTCTCGTGTCCATGATCTGCAGAGGCGAGGTGAAACCGTAGATGGCTTCCAACACCAAGGTAAAGGGCAAGAGCGTCCGCAGGCAGCGGCAGTGGCTCACGGGCATCATAATAGTGCTTCTGTTCATAAACATCCTCGTGCTGGCCCGCGCGGCCGAGTTGATAACATTCCCAGGCGAGGTCTCCAGCACTGCGCTGTTGCGGGAGGGAGCCATGTCTCTGGCAGATTACTACGAGTCTCAAGCTGCCAAGCTGGGGCTGGACCGCAATACTGCAGTGCGGGAGGCGCTCGCCAAGTTCAAGTTCGAGATATCCAAGGCGGGCGACGCGGAGGGCATCGCGTACATCATCGGCTACTACGGGCGCGCCACCGGCGATGTCATCGAGCGCGAGCAGGAGAACAGACGGCGCGAGGCGGTGCTGGCTATCGTCAACTCCGATCCCAAGGTGATAGCAGTGACTGGGCAGGCCATGATCACGGTGTCGGCGGGCCAGGACGGACGGATAGTTGTTGAGGATCCTACTCGCGTGCTGTCGCTCACGGCCATCGATTCTATACAGAAAAGCCCGGCCCTAGCCGGCCTGGCGGCGCCCATTGATATTGAAATATCGGCCGGAAAAGCCAACGTGATCACAGCTCGGACTATGCAGGACAGGATACGGCTTCTCCGTGACGAGGTCGACTCGCTTCGCCTGTCGCTTGAGGAGCTGAGGCGCACGGCGGGCCACGCAGCGCTTACGGGACGGGGAATAGTGGTATCGATGTACGATGCCGAAGGCGGATTTGCCAACGAAGAGGTTGTTCAGGAGAAGGACATCAGGGACGTGGTAAACGAGCTGTTCGCCGCGGGCGCCCAGGGCGCCGAAGTGGGCGGGCAGCGGTTGATTGCTACCTCATCGATAAGGTCGGCGGGTCCTCAGGTTCTCGTCAACCAGAGGCCGATTCCGGTCAACCCGGTGGTGGTCAGGGCGGTGGGTGATCCGCAGGTGCTCGAAAGCAGCCTCGACCTTATCAGAAACTCCCTCAAACGCTGGGGGATAAGAGTGGAAGTGGAGCGGTATGACAGCCTTAGCTTACCGCCGTACCGCGCCCAGTGACCGCCCGCCCAAGCGGCGGCGCGTCAAGATTCGGCGAGTCCGGGTGAGGATGGGCGAGCTTAACTGGCTTGCCTTGCTGCTTCTTGCCTCTATCGTACTGCTCTTCGACTCACTCGTCATAGCCAGGCAGCTTGGTTTCATCCGCCTTCCCGGCGAGCTCACCGAGCTCGACATGGCCCGGAGCGGCTCCATGGCCTACGTCGAACTAGCCAGAGTATCGTTGGAACGTGACGAACTGACTGGAGTGGGCTCGGCTGAGCCGGTGCTTTCGGGAGCGGCGGAGATGATAGCGCGAGCGCGCAGCCGCGAGGAGATCGG
>JAGVTS010000105.1 GCA_019136685.1 Bacillota bacterium
GACGTTGCCGCCCGACAGATCGACCAGGCCGGTGGCGAGCTTGAGGCCGATGCCGGTGAGGGTGACTGTGCCGGCGATTATGCCTGCGCCTGCACACGCTACCGCCACGCCCACGGCTCCCCTGGCGCCCTGCTCCAGCACGCCGAGTAACCCTTTCAGGCTCACCTGCGGCTCGCCCGTGAGCGCCCGGCTGAGGAAGAACATGCCCGCAGCATACACGATCGTCGCCTGTGTGCCGGCGCCTATCGTCAGCATGTACACGGCGCCAATCACCGGCAGGATGAGTTGAGCCGCGTCCGCAAGCCGAGCGAACTGGCCCCCACGCTCCGTCGGATTGCCTCCGGCGGCGATTCGCAGCGCTCCGTGATACGCAACCGGTGGCACCGCGGCCAGGAGCATGGCATGCCACAGGGGGACCGTGAGGAACTCGCGCAGCGCAAACGCGCCTGCCAGAAATGCGATGATTATCCCGGTGATCCGATCGAACTGGGTGTAATCGGATCTATCCTCGCCGTCGGCGGCGACTACTTCCTTCTTGAGCACCCCGGCCAGCACCGCAAGTGGCGGCCTTGGTGGGAGTCCGTCCTGTGGTGAGGAAGAAGATCATGCCGATGATGGGCAGGATCAGCTGCCCGCGCTCGCGCATGACCCGCCAGAAGCTGGGTACGAGTTCTTTGGGAAGGCCCCTGAGGCCGGATTTGGCGGCCTCCAGATCGACGCCTATCCAGATCCCGGTGAAGTAGAGGACCGCCGGGATGATGGCCGCCTTCGCTATCTCAACATACGGGATGTTCAGGAACTCCGCCATGAGGAAGGCGGCGGCGCCCATGATAGGAGGCATGATCTGACCGCCGGTGGAGGCCGCGGCCTCCACAGCCCCTGCGAATTCGGGCCGGTAGCCCAGGCTCTTCATCATCGGAATCGTGAAACTGCCGCTCCCCACGGTGTTGGCGACAGAGCTGCCCGAAACCGTGCCTTCCAGCGCAGACGTGAACACGGCCACTTTCGCGGGCCCTCCGCGCTGCTTTCCGGCGACTGCGTTGCCCAGGTCAATGAAGAACCGGCCAATGCCCGTCTTTTCCAGGAAAGCTCCGAACATGATGAAGAGGAATATGAACGTAGACGACACACCCAGCGGTATGCCGAGTATGCCCTCAGTGGTGAAGAACATGTGTGTGGTCAGACGTTCAAAGGATGCCCCTCGGTGCCTCAAGAAGCCCGGCATCTGTTTGCCGAAGTAGGCGTATATCAGGCATACGCAGAGTATCACCACGATGGGCAGGCCTACCACCCGGCGTGCAGCCTCCAGCACCAGCAGGATGGCGATTGCTCCAACGAACATGTCCATCGAGGTGTAGTCGCCGGCCCGCATCATCAGGTGCTGATAGTTAGTGAGATAATAGGCTGCTACACCTGCGCCGGCTATGGCAAGCAACAGATCGAACCAGGAGAATTTGTCGCGGCCCTTGGTTGTGGGGGGATACAGCAAGTAGGTTAGGGTCAATACGAATCCCAGGTGCGCGACGCGCTGAATCTGGGGCGGCCGCTCGCCCCGGATCGCAGTGTAAAGTTGGAAGACGGCGAACGCTATGGCGATTATCCTGACGGCCCACGTCAGCCAGCCCGCCAGATGCCGGGTGGCCGACTCACGGTCGTATTTCGCGAGTATTTCGTCTATGTCTACCTCTTCAGTTTGGGGTAATACCTTGCGGTCGTCATCTTTGGTGCCCAAAGCGAGTACTACCTCCTCGTGTACGGCAACAACGCCTTCGCGGCAACAGTAATGTCGACGCGCTCGCCCGATTCGACCAGGGATATCAAGTCGATAACATCACTGCCGCATGCGATCTGGTGCCGTGCAATACTGCCGACGCGAAGCGGAATTGAGCTCATGACTCTTTTCATTCCGGTGATTCGCACCCCGAAAGGAGTCAACTCCATCTTGGCTCCCTCATCGGGCTCACTCGGCAGACCTGCGCCAAAGTCCTGATAGACCGTTTCATACAACAGCATCTGCCTGTCAGGCATGACGCGGAACTTCTCCAATACGAGAGTCCTGGCTACCGAGTGCGTATACCTGATCTCAAACTCGTCGCCCGGCGCCGCCCGGCGTTCGTACAGCACGCGCCCTCCGTGGGCCACTGCCCGGAGCACCATGGCATGGGGACGCATGAGCGCCGTCACGAGCACTACTGCGACAACTACTACCATAGCGACAAGGATGGGAATCGGCATGGTTAACCTGAAACGGCCTGGTTTTGTGCTCATCATTGAATGAATGCGCGGCAGCGCTCCAAGCTTCCTTCCTACGCTGCCGCGCTTCCTGTTCACCTC
>JAGVTS010000194.1 GCA_019136685.1 Bacillota bacterium
GACTCTCCCGACGTAATATCTGGAGTTTCCTCCAGATCCGGCTTGTTCTCGACAATTTGCTCCTCTGCCGCCAAGGCCACCTTGTCCCCGTCTACCGCCTGGTAGCGTTCGCACATGGTCTCTGCCTCCGCGCCAGCGTTGCTCCACCGCCTCATAGGCGTATCGGGATGGCATCTCATCGCGGGCAGCACGGAAAGATCAGCGCCCGGCTTCCAAGGAAACCAGGCGCAGTCTGCACATCTAGCCATCTATTCCACCACCCTATGGGAGCGTGATCTCTTCGACCGCATTGACTGGGCTTGCCACGACTCCGCGTCGGGCCCGTGCCACCACGAGCTCCTCAACGAGCCGAGAGAGATCCGCGTTCCCCGCATCGACCAACAGGTCATGCTTGACGAGTTCAACGAAGAACTTCCGTCCCTCAACCAGGTATGCCTTGTTCGGGTCCACGCCTGGATACTCGTAGGTCTTCTCGCCGACGGTCACAGTCCAGCCATCGTAGAAGATCATGGTGTCGATACCGGAGATCGCCGGATATTCAGTGCCACCAATCACCATGCGCTGCAAGACCTCTTCGATATCCCAGCGCTTGGCCGAACTCGCCAGCAAGATATTCGGTCGCCTTGGCGCCCTGGTATCAGTGTTCCTGTCCTGGCTGGCATGGGCAAGCGCTGCCTTTAGGGTAGCACGAAGCTTCTCCCTATAAGTCGTTTCCGTGGTGTTGGCCGACGTCTTGTTCTTGCTCGGGTAGTTGTAGCTGATGATCGGATACAGGTGGATGTGGTTGAGGAGTGAGTTATACGCCTCTCCCAAAGCCCTGTTATACTGCGCCACCTCCCACGTCTTGTCGTAGACACGCATGTCCTCCGTAATCTGGAAGCCCGATGCCCATGTTACGATGGGCACGGTATCCTTCGCCCCAAGCTTGCGGTAACCGAGTTTGATTTCCTCAAGCTCCATGTGCTCCAGGAACACGATCTGAGCATTCAGGAACGGTACAATGTCTACGAACTCCGTGAAGTTCTTATCCTCAATGCTCCGGTAGATCGGCTGATACAGCAAGGGCATCTGCTCGCGGCCCAGTTCCAGGTCGATAACGCTCTTCTGCACAAGCTCGTAGAGCCCGGCAGGTGTAGTGAGCATTTCGCCAATGGGGCGCGTGAGCTCATATGTATCCATCTCACCGTTGACGATGCGCTTCGACACAGAGCCAGGCGTGCCGCCGGGCCCGATAAAGGGAACGTCGGCTTCGATGTTCTGTTTGCGCCGCTCATCGCGCAGAGTATCAATGCTGATGATTCTAGCCACTAATGGTCACCTCTCAATCCTTATGTAGCCTACTCGGCAGCCATCAGGCCAGCAGCCTGGAGTGCAGCCAGCAGTGCCCTGAGCGCCGTGCGGACCGCATCAGCATCAGCGCTCTCAGCACACACAACGTTAGCCGCCACGCGCGCCAGTGCCGCGGTAGCGTCAGCCTGAGCCGCGTCCGCGTGAGAATCGACTTCGTTGATGGCCTCAACCAACGTGCTCTTCTTAGTCGTGGTCAACGTGGTCATCATACCGATTGCCGTCGCAGCCTCGTCGTTGATGATCCCGGGCGCCATACGGAACCAGATCACGCCTCCGGCGTCCTTGGCCACAGTGACTACACCCGCGAGCACGGGTGTGGGTGTCTCCGTGAACTCCTTCTCTGTAGCGTCCCAGTAGATTTTGGTACCCACAGCGAAGTCCTGAGTCGTGTTGATCTGGCTGGTTTCATACTCGCCAGGTTCAATGTTGAGAACAAGGTTCTTTGTCTCTCCTGCACCAGTCACAATCTTCTGAACTGCCAACCCGAGAAACCCGTCGAGCAGCGCAAATGCGCCCTGCTCCACAGTGGTGTTCTCACCTGCTCCACAGTGGTGTTCTCAGGCACAGTCACTCTAACCGACTGGCCCTCGCTTACCTTGCGTCCCATTGTTCTGTCACCTCCAAAGTCCTATATAGCCTGCCGCTTGACGCGGAGGTTTGTGGGCTGCTGAGGCCCGCCTCCGCTCACAGGCACAGGCTGATCCGTGTAGAGCTTGCTAAGCGCGGTCTTGATCTTGTCGTCAGCGAGCAGCTTGTCGATCTCGCCAGCAACCTCCTCCTTGGTGGCATCCACCGGCACCAGGAGTATTCGCTTAACCAGATCCTGCGCCATCTCGCCCTTGACCTTCTCAGCGACGACCTCATCCACCATCGCGTCATGAGTCGCCTGAGTCTGAGCGGTTACGGCCTCGGCAGCGGTCTTAGCTGCCTGCACAACATCCATCTCGCCCGACAC
>JAGVTS010000025.1 GCA_019136685.1 Bacillota bacterium
CTCTCGGCAATGCCCATGCAATCCACCCTGCTTCCTTGTATGATTCCCGGGCATAACGAATAGCGCGGACCTCAATGACTTTTGGCGCCCCTCCTCCAGTCAAATCCGCGCTCAAACTAGTACACCAAACTTGTCAATATCATGCTTGCTCATTTGTCCCCTTATACCTCATTGTGACAATGAGTTATGTTATCACAAGACCGCCACTGAGTCAAGGCAATTCCCTCGGATTTTCAGATTGCGAATTGCCGGATTGTCCTGTGGCGTAGTTGCCGGGGACGTCGCGACCCCCTGCCTCATGCCTGCGGGAGGTCTGAAAGGCGGCGCGATCCGGCCCGGCGCGACGCGGCCCGGCCCGCAAGACATCTCTCGCGGATGTCCGTCGCGGATGCCCTGCGACGGGCCGGGCGCGTCTCCGGATACGTCGGTACGGAGCGCTCCAAGCTACTTGATCTCGATCTGCGCTCCAGCCTCCACCAGCTTGGCCTTGACGGCTTCGGCTTCTTCTTTCCTGACGCCTTCCTTAACAGGCTTAGGCGGGTTATCGACGAGGTCCTTGGCCTCCTTGAGGCCCAGCCCGGTCAGCTCACGGACGACCTTGAGCACGGGGATCTTCTTGTCGCCGGCGCTCACCAGTATCACATCGAACTCAGTCTTCTCCTCGACTTCAGCAGCAGGAGCAGCGGCGCCGTTGCCGGCCGCCGGCATAGCGGCCATGGGCATGGCAGCGCTGACTCCGAACTTCTCCTCGAGAGCCTTGACCAGTTCGGCCAGGTCGAGGACTGTCATGGTTTCAATAGCGGAAAGGATTTCTTCCTTAGTCATAGCGTAATTTCCTCCCTCTTACTCAGCCTCGACGGCCATGGCGCCGCCCGCGGCTTCTTCTTTCTGCTTTCTGATCGCTTCCAAAGCCCACACGAGCTTACGTGCCGGGCCGGCCAGCACGTTAACAAGCCCTGCGATGGGCGACTTCATCGAACCAACAACCTGCGCCAACAGGACTTCCCTGGATGGCAGGGCCGCAAGGCGTACGACCTGATCACCATCGATAGCCTCGCCCTTGAGCACACCGCACTTGATCTTGAGAATCTTGCTCTCCTTGGCGAAACCGGCAAGTATCTTAGCCGGCGCAACTGGGTCCTGACCCGAAAACGCAATAGCGGTGGGACCCTCCAGATACGGGTCGAGCCCGCTTACTCCGGCCTTATCAGCTGCAATCTTGATAAGCGTGTTCTTGTAGACCCTGTACTCGACTCCGGCCTCGCGCAGACTACGGCGCAACTTCATGACCTGGCCGACGTTGAGTCCGCGGAAGTCGGCGAGTACGGCCGCAGTCGACGACTTGAATCTAGTTTCGATTTCCTCTATGACTTGGGTCTTCTCGGGTGTAGGCATTCTTACACCTCCGTTCGCGTCAATCTACACTGCCTGGAGCGTCCTGATGACAACAGAAAGGGACCTCGGCGCGTGAGCGGCCGGAGGTCCCCAGAATGTCGGGAATCAAGCTTTCCTCCGGCCTCGGCTGGCGGACACTCTATGTGGCGCGGCTGCGTCATCTGTGTCCATTAAGCCCTGCAACTCGCGTTGCTCCGGGCGCCTGCTGTCTTTGGCCTGGCGCTTCCTTCTATTGTCAAGGCAAACGGACGTTACTTCTCGACACTCATCATCGCGGCGGACTGCGGGCTGATGAAAACGCCCGGGCTCATTGTCGCGGCCACCGAAATGCTCTTCAGGTATGCGCCCTTCGCAGCGGCCGGACGCGCCTTCACGATCGCGTCCATCAACACTGCCAGGTTCGCCATGAGCTTCTCTTCGCCGAACGACGCCTTCCCTATGGGCACGTGAATGATGCCCGTCTTGTCAACCCTGTACTCCACCTTACCGGCTTTGATCTCGGCGACCGCCTTCGCGACATCGAACGTTACCGTGCCGGTCTTAGGGTTTGGCATGAGGCCCCTGGGGCCCAGTATCTTACCGAGCTTGCCCACGGTGCTCATCATGTCGGGAGTTGCGACGGTGATGTCGAAATCCATCCATCCGCCTCTGATTTTCTCGGCTAGATCGTCTGCTCCCACGTAGTCAGCGCCGGCCTCTTCAGCCTCGCGCTCTTTTTCGCCCTTGGCAAAGACGAGAACTCGCTTGGTTTTGCCTGTTCCGTACGGGAGGACCACTGCGCCGCGTACCTGCTGGTCAGAACGGCGGGGATCCACACCCAGGCGGATATGGGCTTCCACTGTTTCATCGAATTTGGCCCGGGCGATTTCTCCGATAAGCCTGATGGCCTCGGCGGGCTCGTAGAGCTTCGCCCTGTCGATCAGCTTGACGGAGTTTCGGTAGTTCTTGCCCTTACTTGGCATCTTAGGTTTACCTCCTTCGTGGTGCCGGCGGACTTGATCCTCCCACGAACCGGGAACTACTCCCGAACGACCTCCACGCCCATGCTGCGGGCGCTTCCGGCCACCAGTTTCATGGCGGCCTCTATGTCGTTGGCATTGAGGTCCGGCATCTTGATCTTTGCGATCTCTCTGACCTTATCCATCGTGAGTTTGGCTACCTTAGTGCGGTTGGGCTCGGCTGAACCATGGTCCAACCCCGCCGCCTTCTTTATCAGGAACGAAACCGGCGGCGTCTTGAGCACGAGCGTGTAGGACCTGTCGTCATACACAGTGACCTCCACAGGTATGATCGTGCCCACCTGGTCAGCAGTGCGAGAGTTGAAGTTCTTGCAGAACTCGACGATGTTGATCCCGGTGGGGGCCAGCACGGGTCCCACAGGCGGCGCCGGAGTCGCCTTGCCCGCATTGAGTTGAAGTTTGACCACAGCTGTGACTTTCTTCGCCATAGAGTGACACCTCCTCCCCGAGTGGCGCTATAGCTTCTGTACTCCCGAAAAATCGAGTTCCACCGGGGTTTCGCGTCCGAACACCGAAAGCAATACGCGAAGTTTGCCCCTCTCAGCGCTGACCTCCTGGATATGGCCGTCGAAGTTCTGGAACGGTCCGGCAATCACTCTGACCTGCTCGCCCGGCTCGAAGTCTACGCGGATCTTGGGCTCCTCCTCCATTCCCATCTGCCTGAGAACGGCGTGGGCTTCATCCTCAGTAAGGGGAATGGGCTTGTTCCCGGAACCAACGAACCCTGTTACGCCCGGAGTGTTTCTGACCACGTACCATGAATCATCGCTCATCAACATCTCCACTAGGACATAACCGGGAAATCGCTTCCGTTTGACGATCTTCTTCTTGCCGTCCTTCAGTTCCGTCTCCTCATCAGTGGGGACAAACACGCGGAAGATCTTGTCTTCCTTCTCCATCGTCTTCACGCGACGTTCAAGATTGGCCTTAACCTTGTTCTCATACCCGGAGTACGTGTGTATCACGTACCACTCTGCACCATTCTGGCTCATGTCAGCGCTCATTGTCCTTACGCGGCCGCCTTGATGATCTTGTCGATCACGAACGACAGGCCGACGTCGACAAGGCCAAGGAACACCGCCACAATCGCCACGTACACGACAACAGCAATGGTGAAAGATGTGAGCTCTTTTCGGTCATGCCACTGGACGCGCCTGAATTCCGCCCGCACTTCCCGCAGGAACCTGCCGATCCCGCTGAAAAACCCACGGGTGCGCGTGAGGAGAGTCGGCTTGGCCTCAGAAGCCATGATATGGATCCCTCCCCTGTGAAACACGCCTAGATTATACCTAGCGGGTTTCCTTGTGTAAAGTGTGAGCCCTGCAGAACTTGCAGTACTTCTTCCGCTCAATCCGGTCGGGATCGTTCTTCTTGTTCTTGGTCGTCTGGTAATTGCGGTTCTTGCACTCACCGCACTGGAGGGTGATTCCTTCCCGCATTTGACTGGACCTCCCTCATATCGACTCGCGCCTGTGCCCCGGACCGCAGTTGGCCGCCTGCAGGTTCAGCCCGCGCACATCGATCACCTGCCAGGCGCCGTCTGCAGCAAGGGCGCGAAACGCGCCCCACATCATGGGGGCGCAGGCATAGTCACTACTGTAAGTTATCATACCTCTTGGTGCATGTCAATGTCACCCGAACGCGCGGGTGCGTGTAAGGATTGTGGCGTTCGGGGTCGCAGATCCCCCGCGTTCAGGCGTGTGGCGTTCTCCTACGCCTGAGCGTGGGTTCTGGGGCATCCTATTCGTTCTTGAGTAGGTTTTTCGAGCAACCTATACGGATTCTACGTGGTTTGGTGGGTGAAAGTTGTCTAGATCCGCGCCGGCAACGGCGCATCCCTTTTCCTGGAGCCATGCCCGTGGCAAATCCGCAGGCAGAGACGGGTTACATAATATGGTGTCGCGCGCATATTCCCGGAGTCCTCCCGGTAAGGCCGCCAGACGGCCTCCGAATCCCCAGGAAACCCCAGAACCGCCCGCTCTTCTCCGCCTCCCCTGCGAAACCGTACTCTCTTTGAACAGGTTCCGCTGAAAACCGTACTCTTTTCGTATAGGTTTGCTAATGCGCTGCTAAACACGGGTTTGCCTAAAGGCCTCTAGAAGGCCGCTTTCACCGAGAAGTGACGTATCCGAGTGTAGGCGGGTCCCCCGCGCATCCCTTCCAGCGAAGTAGGTAACGCATGGTCAAACATGGCAGTTCGCCTGGCCGCCTGCTGAAGAACCCGCAGGTCGTTCTGTGCCCGCTGCCCGCATCGTCTGATCCCGATCAAGCGACTTTGACGTACGTACTAGGAGCGGGCGAGTGTGGAGGCGTTGAGGGTGGGTCAGTGAATCATGTAAATCATGTGAACCATCGCCGTGGCGGAGCGCACGAGGCAAAGCCCGGTCGTGAAGGAGCGCGCTTGTGACCGTGAACGTTTGACTGCCTATCGTCGTATATGAATTGGACTGTCGTGGGCAGGTACTTCGGATGAACGTAGAGATCACAGGGGTACCTAAGCGGAGTCTTGGTCTATGCCCGGCCTCGCTGCGTGGAAGACTCTGGACTACATAGGGGCGCCGACGGGCCCGTCACGCGGGGCTGACCGCTGCCGTGGCGACGGTCAACCTCTGGGACGCACGCCGCTGCCGGGTGCGGAAGTCTCCCAGGTCGCTCCCATGGGCGGACCAGCCGACGACGCTTGCATCACCCCAATGGAGCCGGACGGAGGCGGTATGAGATGAGGAACATCGCTGTTTACCAGGCAAGACTGCTGTTGCGCTCTCCGGTGTTCGCTGCAGCCGTGTTGGCGCTGTCTGCCCTCGTTGCCGTGGGGGTGGTGGATCGCGTGGACGGAGCGCACACAGCGCTCGCGCCTGTCCGGATCGCCATCGCGGTGGCTACCTCCTCCCACGAGATGGTGGTCTTGGTGTTCATGGTGCTGGCCGCCTGGGCCGGGGCCGTGGCCAGATCAGGACGCGCTGTCGACATGGTCGATTCCTACTGGCACAGCAACACCGAGATGGTGGTGGGCCAAGCGCTGGGCCTGGCGGTAGTGTTCGCCGCAGTGTGGTTCGCGCTCCTCGCATGGGGAACCGGGTTAGCGTGGGTCCTAATCGGCAAGGCATCGGCTTCAGGAGTCGGGGCGACCGCCATGTCAACAGGTTCAGTGGCAGATGCGGCCGTGGTCGCAGTTGCGGAGCTGGGCAGGTTCTGGCTACGTCAAGCGCTGCCCGCCGCCGTGATGGGCGCCGGCGCCGGGTATGCGGCTGGATTCATCGTCGGCTCCCAACTGGCGGCGTATCCGGTCGCCGTGGCGTTGTGGTTTGCCCTGGTGATGGGGAGTATGGAAATTGCGAGAAGCATCCGGTTCAGATGGTTAGGCGTGCTGGATATGTCGTCGGCGCACGAGTTCGACCGGTGGCTGACGGCCCTGGCTACTGCTGCCGCGGGATGGCTCGGGGTGGGTCTGGCGGCAGGCACGGTGAAGCGCCGGCGCGAGTCGACGGCGGGGAGGCGCAGAGCGTCAGGCCTGGCGCTCATCACCGGTGTTCTGCTGTTCGCGTTAGCATTCGGCACAAGCTGGGCGCGGTGGGCGCCGCGCGCCGCGATGTCGAGGGCATCGGTGGCCGCCGCAGCCGAAGAGTCGGCGTGGCCTCGGGAGGTGCGCTCAGCCACTGACGTGCGTTCTTACGATATGGAGGTGCACCTGAGCCCGCGCGACGGCACGCTCCAGAACATCGTGATCATGCACGTGGTCAACGCGGGCCAAGAACCTCTGGGCAAGCTGGCTTTCACGCTGAAGGCGGAGTTCACCGTTGAGAGTTGCCAGGTGCGGCGGCCCCCGCCGCAGCCTGCAGATAGGGTGGACGCTCAGGGGGAGGGCGCGGAGCAAGACGCAGGTATAGCGGTTGGCGCCACCGATGCATGGACCGACGTCAGCGTCGAGCGAGTCGCCAGCGGGCTCTGGATCCCGCCAGGCCCAAATGGCCCGTTGCAGCCTGGGCAGGCGTGTGAGGTGCGCGTGAGCTATGGCGGCCCTGTGCACGACTGGCGCCTGGGAAGGTTCCTCTGGCTCAGCTACGAGCTGCACGCGGTCGTAGCGCCTGCCGGAACGTGGATACCTGCAGGGTCGGCCTGGTATCCCGTAGGCGGTGCGCGGCCCACAAGGTACGTGATGTCAACCGGCGGGGTAGTCGGCGCCGGCGCCTCACGCGGAGGCCCAGCCAACACCACGGCTGTATGGATGGAGAACTCGCATCCTACCGCGCGCATGAAGGTTACGGTATATGGCGCCGGCAATGTGAACACTGGGATTCCCGGCAGGCTCGTGTCGGCCGACGGCGGGGAGACGGCATACATGTTCGAGTCCAGCAAGACCCGCGATCTTTACCTGACGGCCGGAGGTTCATACGGAAGCGAGATCGTGTTGTCGCCCCGCGCGCGTGAGTACGTGGAGCGCCGGTGGCGGTTCCTTGAGGAGTTGTCGCCTTCGGAGAGCGACCTCGTGATGGCTGAACTGCCGTCATCCAGCCTGCTAGTGGGATCAACAACACCCGAGGCCCGTCTCGCGCCGCCAGGAGTAATGCTGGGGCGGGCATCTTCCGTGGAACACGTGGCCGGGGCGGCCGTCACCTCGTCTTTCGACAGGAACACAGTCGACAATCTGGTGCTCGACGCCTGGTGGCCTGCGGGCGGGATTCGCTGGGAGTTCGGGCCCTGGCTGAACTCGAACGTGATGAGCGGCGTGCTGCAATACGCTCGGGTGCTGTTCCTTGAGCACGAGGGCGACCACGCAACGGCCCAGACGGTCATGGAAGACGCCCGGCGTGGGCCCCCAGGGCGCAGAGACGCGATGCTGCTTCTGGATCAGACGCAGCGTGATCACGGCCTTGAAGTGGTGAAACAGGTGTACCGGACGCTTAGGGCCGGGCAGGCAGGCCGCGACGGAGTCGTTACCATGCAGGATTTGCAGGACGCGGTGAACAAAGCCGCAGGACGGGGGGCGGATGCTCAGTGGGCAGATCGATGAATGGGCCGGCGAACGGACTAGTGCGTGGACTGATGGCGGAAATGCAGTATGGCGGCAGGCTCATGGCTTCGTGGGTGCATCTCGCGGCCCTCGCATGTATGGGACTGGCGCTGATAAGTGAAGTTCCGCTGGGGATCGGCGCCCGCGAAGCCGCTCTGGCGGGCGCCGGAGCGCAGTCGCTTGCGCGCGGACGGGGGGCGGCCTGGCTGGGCCTGCGCATGATAGAGGTGTTCCTGCCTGCGCTCGCTCCGGCGATTACTGCCTCGGTGCTGGCGCCTGAACAGTCGCATGGCGGGGCTGAGCTGGCCGCCGCCAGGCCGGGTTCACTACGGCGGGTTGTAGTAGGGCGGTTTGTCGTGATTCTGGCCACGCTGGCTGCAATCACCGCGGCGAGCATCGCATGGGTAGTGAGCGCCGTGGGAGGCGAGCTCACAGCATGGACTCTGGTCAAGGCCGCTACGCCCACCATCTGGGTCCTTAGCTGTGCGACAGTGTTGGGGTCGGTGCTCGGTGGGGTGCTGGGCGGATTCGGCGCAGGCTTTGGCTGGTGGGCGCTGGATCTCATGACCGGCGGCTCGATCACCCGGAGGCTGCATCTGTTCCTGTTCGGCGTGACCTACTGCAACACCTGAATGCGCCCTTGGCCCAGTTGGGTCACGGTTGACATGCAGAAGGAGTTCTTGCTGATAGTTGGGGTTGCACTGCTGGCCATCGCGCTGGCGGCGGCGGGCCAACCGGCGGCGTGGAGGGATCGAAGCCAATAGCCGCGATAGGAAACGCGTGAGCAACGACCGCATACCCAAGCGGCTGACCGCGAACACCTCGTTCACGGCCAGCCGCGTCGCCCATGTCAACTGCAATTCTCCGCCTACCTCGCCACTGTCGTCTCCAACCCCGGCGCTCCCACGACTAGGCCTGAGTCAGTGCTGATCTCCCCCGACACCGGGCCGACCCCCATCGAACTAGACCAATCGCCGCTGATATCCGACACCGAGCCATCTCTGTCGAAAGTCAGCTGTGTCCCCCATTTGGTCCCGAGGGACAATGGGCCCGCGCCCATCTGCCCGCCTACGCCTACGAACACACTGGTAACGCGCTTCTCCTTGAAGTTCCATTTGAGCGAACCCGCAGCGATGAGCGCAAGCTCAACGCGAACTTCCGTCCACCCTTGAAGGGGCACTTGTCGCTGCTCTCGGGCGCATTCGTCGATCCACTCTCACTTACCGCACGCCCCGTTCCGCCGCACCTACTGCAATGGTTATGGATCACGGGCAACTCTGCCAGCAACCCGCCCGTGCCGGCGATCTGCGCCAACATCCCGTAAGTGTTCATCCTGCGGTTGATCTCTTCGCGCTTGTATGTCAGCGGGTCGTATATGGAGTCGAGCACATTCTGAGAGAAAGCCCAGTAATCCTCGACGGCAGACGCCGTCTCGCTATACAGCTGCGTCCATATGCCCTTGTTCTTGGCGAACTGCGCTTGCGCGAAAGCGCTCGCTTCCTTGCAGAAAGCCGCGTGAGCCGCCTCGATCT
>JAGVTS010000120.1 GCA_019136685.1 Bacillota bacterium
CGCTAATTGAAAGCGCGAGCGCGGCGAGCTTCTCCTCAGGCGGCCTCCGGCAGGCGAGGGGCGCCTCGAAATCCGCGTAAAGCAGGGATGCTGGCAGCACTGGCATCAACACCTCAACATTACAGTTACAGGTATAAGATACCATATAGCCTGGAGCGCGTCAACCAGGAAGTGGGACAGTTCATAACGCAGTGAACAGAGGGTGTGGTGAAAATGATAATGTCGATGCGACGTTAACCCAGGCGGCGCGCGGACTGCAGCGTTGCCGCTGCTTTGACGGGGTTCCGGAGGCTTGCGCGATAGCTGTCTTGGCGAGAATCGCCGGTTGTGCTAGGATATAGTCAGTAACACCTGAATAACGGAATGCCGGTGGGTGCCCGCGCAAGCGGGTGAAAGGGAAGTGGCAGCCGGGCGCATAAGCGAGTCGAACGCGGCGACGTCGCGCAGCGCCGGGCCAAGCCCGCGGTCCCGCCACTGTATCCGGTGAGCCGAGGCGCATTTGATGTCACTCCTGCCACGTGCGGCAGGGGGAAGACGCGCGTAGGCGACGACCCGGAAGTCAGGAAACCTGCCCACTCGGCCTGCCGACTCCACCTTCGAGGATAAGGGGGATGCGGAAGGTGCGGCGTTGCCCGGGTTTCGGGGGCACGGACCGTACTGACTTCTCCCCTGTTCACTCGCCGGTGAGCAGGGTGTTTTTATGTGCGCGACTGCCTGCGCCGGGAGCGGGGCGGGGCGCGCCGGAGAAGGAGTGTTACTGAAGATGCCCAGGAGTCCTATGTCCAGTTGGTTTCGGCTGCTCGGGATGGGCAAATCGCCCGCTTCGTCATGGCTGCGCAGGTCGGCTGCGGCGATCCTGTTCGTCACGCTCTTGGCCGCAGCAGCGGGCTCAGTGTGCGCTGCCGGCGGGTATCCGGTTTCGATTGTGGACGACACAGGCGCCGCCGTCGAGATTCCGCGCGAACCTGTAAGGATCGTGTCTCTTGCGCCCAGCAATACCGAGATCCTGTTTGCTCTGGGGCTTGGCGACAGAGTCGTCGGGGTCACGTCTGCGTGCGATTACCCCGAAACCGCCAAGAAGGTCGACAAGGTCGGCGATTACAACATCAACATCGAGGCGGTCGTGGCCAAACGGCCTGACCTGGTCGTGGCGGTGGCCGACTTGCAGATGCCTGTCATCCAGAAACTGCGCGAGCTCAAGCTGAGGGTGGTCGCAGTCAACCCGCGCACGCTTGAAGAGGTGTTCCACGCCATCGGGGTCATCGGTGACGCCTGCGGGGCCGGGGATGTTGCCCGCGGAATGATAGACGGCCTTCGGGCCCGCGTCGCGGCGGTAGAGTCGAAAGCGGCGACCATTCCTGCCGACAGCCGACCGCGGGTGTTCGTGGAGATATGGAACGACCCGCTGATGACTGCCGGAGCAGGCACTTTCGTTGACGATCTTGTAAGACGGGCAGGGGGGCGTAACATAGTCGGCCATATCGAGGGATGGCCGCAGATCAGCCCGGAGACGGTGATCTCCGCGCATACCGACTTCATCATCCTAACCTGTTTCAACCGTGCTGAAGTCATGGCCAGGCACGAATGGCGAAAAGTGCCCGCTGTCGCAGAGGGGCGCGTTTTCGAGATCCATCCCGACTTGATGGTGAGACCTGGGCCTAGGTTGGTAGACGGGCTTGAGGCTCTGGCCCGCCTGTTCGTCAGTGGGCAGTAGCGATCAGTACCGAGTAGACTAGATAGACCAGGCAACGAACGCCAAAGGGGAACGGTGACATGCCATGCCTCGATCTCGCGCGCATAGGACCCGCATAATACTCCTGGTCGTCGCAATGCTGGCCGTGGTGGCCTGGGCCGCGTCGGCCGGAACGGCCGGCATCCCGACCTCGCTGGCTCTGCGCATAGTCATCTCGCGTATTCCGCTAGTGGGTCGGGCCCTGGCGCGGTCGCTGGCGCTGTTGACGGCGCGGCTACCGGGGTCGCTATCGGACTCTTGGGACCCGTCTATGCTCGAAAGCGCGGAGATCATCGTCCTGGAAGTCCGCCTTCCCCGGATTGTGCTGGGGCTCTTGGTCGGGGCGGGCCTGGCGGCCACGGGGGCTTCGTTTCAGGGGCTGTTCAGGAACCCATTGGCCGATCCGTATATCATAGGAGCGTCATCAGGGGCGGCGCTGGGCGCGTCTATCGGCATTCTGTCGGCAGGGCGCGCGGGGCTTGCCGCCCTTTCCCTTTCGTCTCCGTCTTCCTATATACCTATCTTCGCGTTCATCGGCGCGGTCATCACAGTCATCTTCGTCTACGCCTTGTCTACTGTGGACGGGCACATGCCCACCGACACTTTCCTCCTGGCCGGTGTGGTTGTGGGATCGTTTGTGTGGGCGGTCGTATCATTCCTCATGGTTACGGCAGGGGAAGACCTGCCCAAGGTGGTCATGTGGCTTATGGGGAGCCTGTCGGCAAAGAGCTGGGCGCATGTGCGCATGACAGCCCCATATGTACTGGTCGGTACGGCCGCTCTCACGGCGCTGGGTCGCGATTTCAACTTGGCGGCCTGCGGCGAAGAATCCGCGCGGTATATGGGGCTGGACGTGGAGCGGTTCAAGAAAGTCGTGATTGCGCTGGGGTCGCTGATCACGGCCGCTGCGGTATCGTCGTCGGGGCTGATCGGGTTTGTGGGGCTAGTGGTGCCGCACATCGCCCGCATGATGATCGGCCCGGATCACCGGAGCCTCATACCAGTGTCCGCCCTGGGCGGCGCGGTGTTCATGGTGGCAGCGGATACACTGGCGCGGGTGATCATACCTCCTCGGGAAGTGCCGGTGGGCGTGATTACAGCCATGGCCGGCGCGCCGTTCTTCTTCTATCTGCTCAGGCTGAGAAAGAAGGGGTGATGCGGCCGTGCGTGTCGAAGTGTGCGATGTGAGATTCGGGTACGGAGCGTCAGGACCGGAAGTTCTGCACGGTGTGAGCCTGACCGCGGAGCCCGGCACGCTGCATGGCGTGATCGGTCCAAACGGGTCGGGCAAGTCCACATTGCTGCGGGTCATCGGCGGAGTGGCAAATCCCGCTTCGGGCTGCGTGCTTTTGGGCGGGCAGGACATCGGCAGTCTGTCGCCGCGGAAGGCTGCGCAGCTTGTGGCTGCGGTAGGAGCCTCGGAGGCTGTGATATTCCCCTTCTCTGTGGAGGAGACTGTGCTGATGGGCCGCTCTCCGCACTTGCGTTTCCTTGCCTCGGAGACTTTCCTGGATGTCGCGAAGGCGCACGAAGCCATGGAGCGCACCGGAGTCGCCCCTCTTGCCGGGCGCCGGATCACGGCGCTTTCGTCGGGTGAGCGACAGAGGGTGCTGATCGCGAGGGCCTTGGCGCAGGAACCGCGGGTGCTGCTCCTGGATGAGCCCACAGCCCACCTGGACGTGAACTTCCAGGTTGAGATAATGGAACTTGTGCAGGCGCTTGCCCATGAGTCGGGAATAACCACCATCGCGGTGCTGCACGACTTGAACCTGGCCGGCAGGTACTGCGACCGCATCACCATGCTCGGTTCGGGGCAGGTGGCTGCCTGCGGCTCGCCGGGCGAGGTGTTGACCGAAGAGCATCTGTTGGATGTGTACGGCGTCCGGGCGATAGTGGGGCGCCGCCCTGAGCTGGACCGGCCGGCGGTGTTCGTGATTTCCGGAAGCCCGCGGCATGGCAAGCCTGATGAGCATCGTGGAGGAGGTGTGTCGAGTGGCGTCGACGATATCGAGTGAGGATGAGCTGCGGCCTGAGCAGGATAGCTCTGTGAGTGTGCGACGATGCCGAGGGCGCTATGGGCAAGGGCTGGTCCAGGTGTACACCGGCGAAGGCAAGGGCAAGACCACAGCTGCGCTCGGGCTGGGGCTGCGTGCGGTGGGCCACGGCTACAGGGTCAGGATGATACAGTTCATGAAAGGTACCAGCTACACCGGGGAGGTTCAGGCGGTGAGGCGTCTGGCCCCGGATTTCCAGATCTTCCAGTTCGGCCGTGACTGCAAGTACGCCGACAAGATGCGCTTGGGCGAGGCGGTGTGCGACGGGTGCGGGCAGTGTTTTGTCACGCTCGGGAACCCTGAACCGCGCGACATGCGTTATGCCAGGCAGGCGTATGATTTGGCCGTGCGCACCTTGGACGAGGCCCAGGCCGATTTGGTGATACTAGACGAGATATCCAACGCTCTGTACTATGGGTTGCTCGATGCGGAGGATGTTGCGAACCTCATCGAGCGACGTCCGCCCGGAGTGGAGCTGGTGCTGACAGGGCGCAACATGCCTCCCGCCATACTGGACATGGCTGATCTGGTCACCGAGATGAAGATGGTCAAGCACCCCTTCGAGTCAGGCATCGCGGCGCGTCACGGAATCGAGTATTAGCGCCCGTCCGGGGCTCGGGCTCGCAGGTATCCCAGGCTAGGCCGGCGAATCTACACCTATTCGGGAAAGACCGGAGGTACCGACACATGAGCTACTACTACGGAGGATATCGAAAAGGCGGCCCGGCCGGCCTGGCGCTCTTCCTGGCTGCGCTGGCAGGGGCGATTATAGGCGGACTACTGGTGGGGATTGTGATTGTCAACTACTACCCGGCGAGCCGTGAGGCGCAGCCTGTGCCGGTGATCCCTGGTCCCGCGGAGGAAGGAGCGCAAGCCCCGAGGCCGGATCTCGCCGACACTACCTTCTCTGCAGCTTATGCCGCTCAGAAGGTGGGCTCGTCGGTGGTCAAGATAGCTACCAAACAGGAAGCGCTAGTCTACGACTTCTTCTCCATGCCCGTTGTCCAGGAGCGCGAAGGTCTTGGGTCGGGAGTGATCATCGACAAGTCGGGGTACATCCTGACCAACAACCACGTGGTCGAAGGGGTTACCGAGATTGCTGTGGTCTTGGTAGACGGCAGGCAGCTGCCGGGCTCCATCGTGGGCACGGATCCCTACACCGACCTGGCGGTCATAAAGGTGGAAGGCGCCGATATTCCCGCGGCAGAGCTCGGAAACTCCGATAGCCTGGTCATAGGCGAACCTGCGATTGCCATCGGCAACCCGTACGGCTTCGACCACACTGTCACAGCCGGCGTCATCAGCGCCATCAACCGGTCGGTCACGATCGATGCTTCCACCGGCAAGGCCCTCGAAGGGCTGATCCAGACGGACGCGCCCATCAACCCGGGCAACTCGGGCGGGGCTCTGGTCACGTCGACCGGCACGGTCATAGGCATCAACACCGCCATCGTTGCTCAGGCTCAAGGTATCGGGCTGGCGATTCCAATCAACTCGGCCCGGGCCGTCGCCAACGAGATCATCCAGTACGGCAAGGTGCGACGCCCATATGTGGGCATATCCAGAGTGACTGAGATCGACCGCTACCTGGCCGCCAGGAACAGACTCCCGGTTGACCAGGGGATCTATATCTCGTCTGTAGTGCGCGGAGGCCCGGCGGACCGCGCAGGGCTCAGCCCCGGCGATATCATCATCGCTGTCGGCGGCCAGAGCATCGCGGCCGCAGCCGACTTGCAAAAGGCTGTGTACAAGGCTGCTATTGGCGACACGCTGGAGTTCACGGTTGTAGGGACGAATCGGCGGGAGCGCACAGTCCGGGTAGTGCTGACTGAAGCGCCGACCGGCCGCTGACGGCCCGGCGTGGCCGCCCGTTCGGATCGTGCGATATGAGAATCGGCATTGCGGCTATAGGCAAGGTCAAGGAGCGTTACATCCAACAGGCGATCGACGACTACTCTCGCCGTCTCTCCCGTTACTGTACGCTGGACGTGCGCGCGGCTTTGGAGGAACCGTTCACCGACCGCGACAGCGAGGCCAGACGGGCCCAACTGCGCATGATCGAAGGTCGGCGTCTGCTCGGCCTCGTGCGGCCGGGATCATACGTGATTGCGTCGGATCTGGCCGGCAGAGAGCTTACATCCGAGGAGCTATCTGCGCTCATCTCCGGGCTCGCCACATCCGGACGCAGCGATATCACTTTTCTGATCGGCGGGCCCACGGGCTACTCTCCGGAGGTTCTAAGCCGGGCCGACGACCGAGTCCGTTTCTCGCGGATGACCTTCCCGCATCAGCTCATGCGGGTTATCCTGCTGGAGCAGATCTATCGTGCGTTCAAGATCGACCGAAACGAGCCCTATCACTACTGATGTATCGCCGACCGCAGTCGCAGAGCTACTGATACCCTTATCAAGGAGGACGGCATATGCACAGCTCAGAGCAGGAAGTTGGCCTGAAATTCCGCATAATCTACTATCCATTCATGGGCACAGACGTAGACCCCGAAAGGTTACTGCTCATGGCGAGGCTGTGCTATAAGCCCCTGGGCACCGACGACCTCCACGACATGGTTTGGGGGTCCGGGGCCGCCGGCGTAAGCGACGATGCCGTGGGCAAGTTCGTGCGCACACTGATCAGCTCGGGCCATCTCGGGGCCCTGGAGCATTGGTACACCAGTTTTGCTGTAGAAGGCTACAGCCGGATATCCAGCCAGCAGAATGACAGGCACAGGATGATGAAGATGTTCAAAGATCCCGACGTGCCTGTGTGGGTCAACGACCCCGAGCAGGGTTCGGCCGATCTGTCGCAGCTGCAGCAGTCTCAGAGATACGTTCGCGAACACAACTTCCACTATGTTGTGCCGCCCAGCTTCCACAGGGATGCCGAGTTCCTGGAGCGGTTTCGCAAGCTCCAGGACGACATCCGCGAGCTGCAGCAGTATGGCTTGAATGAGGCCAAACTCCCGGCGGAGGACGTGCGATTTGGGCTGTCCAACGCGACTGAAACCAGGTTCGTGATAACAACCAACGCGCGCCAGCTCAGGCACATGTTCAACCTCAGATGCTGCCAGCGTGCCCAGTGGGAGATACGCGAGCTGTTCACGGGGCTGCTTGCTGAGTACAAAAAGATCGCCCCGAACATATTCTGGCGGGCCGGGGCATCCTGCGACGACCTGGGCTACTGCCCCGAAGGCGCTGCCGGCTGCGGGCGAGCGCCGACCCTCGACATACTGTTCGACAAAGCAGGGATCAAGAGACCCGATTAGCGGAACCTCCAAGTCTTGTTACCAACAGTTGCCACACATGCGCCCGTCGGCGCGTTTCGGAGTTCGCCGATGCCGGCCGACACTTTTCGTGATATGATGTAATAGTCCGGATCCCGCCCTGAACGCGGGACCGGGTTCGTATTTTCATTCGCCGCATTGGGCGCGAGACCATTTGTGAGAGCCAACCCAACGACGGCGAAACATTGAATCAATCCCACGTAGAGCTGGCGCGATGTGGGGCCCGTCAGGCATGTGGCCGGCGGCTAGCGATGTCGGTGCACTGCGGGGGAGGTGTGAAGGAAAACACAGCTCCGTGAAGAATAAGGAAAGCAGTTTTCGCATGGATCCCTGATGGGTCGTCTGCGCAGTAGGGGCCGGTTTCAACCGGATTGGGCTGGTCTCGGCAGAGCTAATACGGCATGATTTGACTCGGTACTTAGGTTTTGCGATACCCGTACCACAATTATCATGGAGGGATGAACATGGGCAGAGCGAGGAGGATTGTTCTGGCACTCGCGATTCTGATGCTGCTGGCAGGAACGGCTATGCTGAATGGCCACTCCATAGCGGCGGAGGACAAGTTCAAGGTGGGGTTCATTTACATCGGCCCCGTGGGCGACGCGGGCTGGACCCTTGCCCATGATGAAGGGCGCAGGTTCATGGAGAAGCAGCTCCCGTGGGTGGATAGTGTCTTCATCGAATCGGTCCCGGAAACGTCGGAAGCCGAGCGTATGATGACTCAGCTGGCCAGGCAGGGCTGCAAGATCATCTTCGCGACAAGCTTCGGGTACATGGACTACGTCCAGAACGTTGCCAAGAACTTCCCCAATGTCAAGTTCGAGCATTGCTCCGGATTTAAGAGAGACTACGCCAATGTGTCAACCTACTTCGGCCGCATGTATGAGCCGAGGTTCCTCTCGGGCATGGTTGCCGGCATGATGACCAAGAACAACATCCTGGGCTACGTTGCCGCCTTCCCCATCCCAGAGGTCGTGCGAGGCATCAATGCCTTCACTCGGGGCGTGAGATTCGTCAACCCCAACGCCAAGGTGAAGGTAGTATGGACGAACACGTGGTATGACCCGGCCACTGAGAAGGAAGCCGCCAAGGCAGCTCTCGACGCCGGCGCCGACGTGATCGCGCAGCACCAGGATACCCCCGCTCCCATGCAGGCTGCTGCAGAGCGCGGCAAGTACGGCGTGAGCTACAACTCGCCGATGAGCCAGTTCGCGCCAAACGCTGTGCTCACAGGGCCCGTGTGGAACTGGGGTCCCTACTACGTGAGCAGAATCAAGGCTGCCCGCGAGGGCACTTGGAAGAGCGAAGACTATTGGGGCGGCATGGTCGATGGCGCGATTGGTCTGGCGCCATATGGGCCGATGGTTCCCGACAAGGTCAAGAAGGCCGTAGCCGACAAGCAGGACGAGATCATGGCGGGCAAGTTCCATCCGTTCGCCGGCCCGATTAAGGACAACTCCGGCAAGGTGAAGGTGCCTGCAGGCACTACTATGACCGATGCCGAGATGCTCAGTTTCGACTGGTTCGTGGAGGGCGTTGAGGGAACGCTGCCCAAGTAGTCTGGACATGTGAGCAGTACGGGACGGCCGGCGTCCTGCGAAGGGGCCGGCCGCCCCGTCACAGTATGGAGGATTGAAGTTGGGCACGGTGGATTATGCCGTAGAGATGCGCGACATCACCAAGAGGTTTCCCGGCGTAATTGCCAGTAATCATGTGAACCTGGCAGTTCGCAGCGGCAGTATTCACGCGCTCCTCGGCGAGAACGGCGCGGGAAAGAGCACCCTCATGAACATTCTCACCGGCCTGCTCCGCCCGGATTCCGGGGAGATATGCGTGCGAGGCGAGCGAGTCGCTCTTCGTTCGCCTGCCTCTGCTATTGGCCTCGGAATAGGAATGGTGCATCAGCACTTTCGTCTGGTTCAGACCTTTACCGTGGCTGAGAACATCACCCTGGGCATGTCTCGTCCACGCTTTGCGCTGGACATGGCTCCCATAGAGCGGGAGGTTGCAAAGTTCTCCTCTGAATATGGCCTCGCAGTCAACCCACGCGCGAAGATATGGCAGCTGTCAGTGGGGGAGCAGCAGCGCGTTGAGATCATCAAGATGCTCTACCGCGGCGTAGACGTTCTGATAATGGATGAACCCACGGCTGTCCTGACACCTCAGGAAGTCAGGGAACTCTTCGAGACCCTCCGCCGAATGACCGCGGACGGCAAGACGATCATATTCATCACGCACAAGCTGGACGAAGTGATGGAGATCTCCGATAGAGTGACGGTGTTGCGCGCGGGTCAGGACGTGTTTTCGTGTGACACTGGCGAAACAACCTCTAGGGAACTTGCGTCAAAGATGGTTGGGCGCGAGATCGGGCAGGCGCCGGAGCGACCGCCGGCGGCGATAGGCGGTCCTGTGCTGGAGGTGCGTGGACTCACCGCCATTGGCGACCGACGTACCACAGTGCTCGACGGAATCGATCTCGATGTGCGCGCCGGCGAGATACACGGCATAGCCGGCGTGGCCGGCAATGGCCAGCGTGAACTGGCCGAAGTCATTACCGGGCTGCGCCGGGCAAGCTCGGGGTTCGTACGCATATGCGGAGCCGACATGACAAACCACACCCCGCGCTCGATAATCGAGGCAGGGGTAAGCCATATTCCGGAAGACCGTCTTGGGGTGGGCCTGGCGCCTAACCTGAACATAACGGACAACGCGATCATGAAGAGGTATCGGTGCGGCGAAATGGGTCGTGGACCGATTGTCGATGCGGCACGGGCTAGAACGTGGACAGATGGACTGGTGGAGAGGTTCAACGTCAAGACCCCGAACCTTCGTACTGCTGTGAGGCTTCTGTCAGGGGGCAACTCGCAACGACTGCTACTTGCCCGCGAGACGTCGATGGAGCACAGACTGGTCGTAGCAGTCCATCCCACCCGCGGCCTGGACATAGGCGCCACCGAGGCAGTCCACTCCATACTCCTCAGAGAGCGTGAGAGCGGCGTCGGCACGCTGTTGATATCGGAGGACCTAGAAGAGTTGATCGCGCTGTGTGACAGGATATCGGTCATATGCGAAGGACGCATAATGGGTACCGTCGACCGCGACCAGTTGAATCTCGAGGAGATCGGCATGATGATGGCCGGCGTAGCGGCCGAGGCGAAGGGGGATGGACACCTTGAGGCTGGTGCTTGAGAAGCGTGAGGCGGCGTCTCCCTTCTACAGGTTTCTCTCCCCGCTGCTTGCCATAGTCATGGCCCTCGTCCTTGGGGCCGTATTCCTTGCGGCATCCGGGTTTAGCCCGCTCAAAGTCTACTACTATATGTGGTGGGGCGCGTTTTCCGACTGGTACGGCATTTCGGAGACTCTCGTGACGTCCATCCCCATAATGCTGTGTGCGCTGGGTGTGGCTCTGGCGGCCAAGATGCTTCTGTGGAATGTGGGCGCCGAAGGCCAATTCCACATGGGCGCGTTCGCCGCTGCGTGGGTGGCGCTGTCTATGCCGAGCGCGCCGGCGTGGCAAGTGCTGCCGCTCATGGTGTTGGCCGGCATGGCTGCAGGCGCCGTTTGGGCTCTACTGCCTGCGGTTCCCCGGGCGTATCTGGGTGTCAACGAGATCATCACCACTCTCTTGCTGAACTACGTGGCCATTTACTGGGTCGAGTACCTGGTGCATGGGCCGTGGCGAGATCCGGTGAGTCTCAATTTCCCTCTGTCGGCGCCGTTCTCCAGCGCAGCTAGGTTGCCCTCGCTGTTCGGCACACGTATCCACCTCGGACTCGTGTTCGCCCTGGTGGCCGCAGGCCTGATCCGGCTTGTGCTGGGGCGCAGCAAGTGGGGGTACGAGGTTACGGTGATCGGCGAGAACCCCCGCGCTGCCCGGTACGCCGGCATGAATATTGAGCGCAACATTGTGTTGACTATGTGCCTTGCCGGCGCTCTGGCGGGCCTGGGCGGCATGGCGGAGGTGTCGGCGATTGCGGGCCGGATGACGCGGCAGCTGTCGCCGGGCTACGGTTATTCGGCGATCATAGTGGCGTGGCTCGGCAAGTTGGACCCATGGGCTGTGGCGCTGGTGTCGGTGCTCTTCGGCGGGCTGCTCGTGGGGGGCTATTCGGCGCAGGTCATTGGAGTCAGCGCCGCATCTGTTAACATGCTGCAAGGCCTAATGCTCTTCTGCGTGCTGGCCACGGAAGCTCTGGGCCGATACCGTGTAAGGGTTGTTCATGCGGTCCGCGCGAGCGGGGAGGAGGCGGGCATTGATGGCTGATTCCATGTTTGTGTCCATTCTCTCGGCCGCGGTTAGCTCCGGCACTCCTGTGCTCTACGCTGCCCTGGGTGAGCTCGTGTGCGAGCGGTCAGGCGTGCTCAACCTGGGAGTTGAGGGCATGATGCTGGTCGGCGCCGTTAGCGGGTTTCTCACTGCAGTGCGTACAGGCAGCCTGGCGGCAGGGGTGCTGGCAGCGCTCGTTGCCGGAGGGCTCATGGGCCTGATACATGCATTCATGACTATCACCCTTAGGGTCAATCAGGTTGTGAGCGGGCTGGCTCTGACTTTGTTCGGCACCGGTCTCAGCGGCTACCTGGGGAAGTCGATGATCGGCGTGCCTCTGGCTGTCACATTCAACCAGACGCCTATCCCGGGGCTGTCCGGCATCCCAGTGATAGGGACGGTCCTGTTCAAACATGACCTGCTAGTGTACCTGACGTATATCGTTGTTCCTTTCCTTTGGTTCTATCTGTACCGCACCCGTCCAGGTTTGCATCTTCGGTCGGTGGGCGAAAGTCCCGAGACCGCCGACGCGCTCGGAGTGAATGTCTTCTCTATTAGGTACGCGAGCGTGACGGCAGGCGGCATGCTGGCCGGGCTGGGAGGGGCCTACCTTTCGCTGGCTTACGCTCCTAGCTGGCTTGAGAACATGACGGCCGGGCGCGGTTGGATAGCAGTGGCTCTAGTAATATTCGCAGTATGGGATCCGTTCAGGGCCATGCTCGGTGCATACCTGTTCGGAGGGATTGACGCACTGGGTTTCCGCATACAGGTGTTGGGAGCGAAGATACCGTCGTTCTTCCTTAAGATGATGCCGTACGTATTCACGATAGCGGTATTGATCATCGTGACGGCTACCGCATCGCGACGCAGTTCGAGGGCGCCGGAGGCGCTGGGATTACCGTACGAGCGCGAATGACCGGGTGGAACCCGGAGGGGGTTCAGTTGACAGAAAACGCGGGCAACAAGGCGTCGGAACGGCGCCAGACCATCAGATGGAATTTTCGAATCAGTAATATCGACGCGATGCTATCCAACGTGGCGGTGGGGATGGTTACTCCTTTCATCCCTGTGTTCGCCATTGCCCTGGGCGGCTCCAACACCGAGGTTGGCCTCATCACGGCGGTGCCGGCCTTTATCAACATGCTGATGTACCTGCCGGCAGCATCTTTTGTGGAGCGAGGCGGGAGCAGGCTCAAGATCACCATCAGGACGCTGCTTGTCGCGCGCCTGCTCTACCTGGCCATGGCCGTCGTGCCGTTTCTGCCGTGGCCCCAGTATCGCGCGGCGATGCTTATCGGGATTTTGGGCGTTCAGACCATACCCAACGTCATCATGGCAGTTGCCTGGACCGCGTTGCTGGGCGATATGTTCCCCCCGGAGGAGCGGGCCCACCTGTTCGCCATGAGGAATATGTACAGCGCTTTCGTCGCGCTGATCTCGTCATTGGCTGCCGGGATTCTGCTCGACCGGATCGCCTACCCGGCCAACTATATTGCGCTCTTTTCCATATCGTTTGTCACAGGCATGGTGGCGCTGCACTACTGCGGTAAGCTCGTTGAGGGGCCGATCAGGCCCAAGCCCGCCTGTCGCAGGTCTCTCGGGGAGAGGCTCAGGCAGCCGTTTGCCGACCCGGTGTGCGGGCGCAAGTTCCGCGTCTTTGCGGTAAGCGCGGCTCTGCTGCACCTGGGGATCAACATAGCAGTCCCTGCGTACTCCATATATCACGTTCGGAGCCTCCACCTGTCCAACAGTGTCATAGGAACACTATCGCTGGCGGCGGGGCTTACTACTGTGCTCGCTTACCCGATCTGGGGCCGCGTGTCGCGGCGAGCCGGCCATTCTGTGGTATACCTTCTGTCCATTCTAGCGTATGCTCCGTTTCCGGCCCTCTACGGAATGCACGGATCAGTGACCTATTTGCTGGCGCTACAGGCTGCCATAGGCTTCTTCAACGCAGGGTTCGCCCTTACTATCCTCAACCTTACACTGCAACACGTGAACCCTGAAGACAGTGCCAATGGAATCGCGGTTTTCAACATGCTGATCAACTCCACCGGCGTATTGGGTCCGCCACTGGCGGCGTTCGTAGTATCCAGATACGGTGTGACATCGGCCTTCGTGTTATCAACGATCGTTCGCGCTGCCGGGTGCATCGTGTACATTGGAGCGTCGGGAATAGGCGACACCTTTGCACAGCTGCACAAGACGCTTTCGCCATCGGCGTTGCGCCGGCGCAGGCTCAACCGAAAAACAAAGGGGGTGCTCTAACAGGTGAAGCTTGTGATTGCCATAGTTAGAGACGACTACTCTGAGATCCTCCAGGACGAACTTGCAGATGCCGGGCACCGTTACACGAAACTGGCTTCCACAGGCGGCTTTCTTCGAAAGGGCAATACTACGCTTCTGGTGGGCGTCGATGACGAGCAAGTGGGATCGGTTCTAGACATAATCCGGGTCACCTGCAAGACCAGGCAGGAACTGATTACGCCACAACCGATGCAGATCTCCCACGGGCTTGCCGTGCCCCCCATCGAAGTCATGTCAGGCGGCGCCACCGTTTTCGTCGTGGATGTGACGCACTTCGAGCGGATCTAGAACTGAATGGCATTTCAGTCGCGCGGGCCGCGGCGCTTTACATTGCGCCGGCGGCCCGCGAGCCATACACGGGCGCAGTCCGCATTTCGTGTTCAGCCTTCGTGGCTACGCGCTGAGCTGCAACCCGCCGGGGTTACGATTCCCCCACAAACGAGCACGCGGTGGAAGCCCGATGCCGACGGGGATTGTGAGAATACGCACAATATGCTAACATGACATATTGGGAAGACACTGTTCGGCGAGGTTCAGGGAAGGTCGTGAGGGCGGCATGATCACTGTGTCAGTGTGCGTGGGAAGCTCCTGCCACATAAAAGGCGCTCCTCAGATAATTGAAAGATTACAACAATTTATTGCCAGTTATGATCTGTGGAATCAGGTTGAGCTTAAAGGCGTGTTCTGCATGGAACGGTGTACTCAGGGCGTCACCATTGAGATTGGCGGAGAGGTCTTCTCCGCTGTCGATGTAGTGGCAGCTGAGGAGTTGTTCAGGACGATGGTGCTTGTTCCGCTTGGCTTCGATTCGTCCGAGGCCTGACGCCTCGGAGCGAAGGGGGTGGCTGACTTGGGCGTCATAAAGACGATCACTGCTAACTGCAAGGACTGTTACAAGTGCGTCAGGTACTGCCCTATGAAGGCGATTCGAGTAGCCGGCGGTCACGCTGAGATAATCGATGAGCTCTGTGTGGGGTGTGGCACGTGTGTGCGCATGTGTCCGCAGGGAGCCAAGCAGGTCACAGATTCCAAGGGCGCGGTGCGGGAACTGCTTGCGTCAGGCGCGCAAGTGATCCTCTCAGTTGCGCCCTCGTTTGTTGCGTCATTTGACAACGCTTCGCCGGCATCCTTCGCAGCAGCCGCCCGGAAGCTGGGCTTTTCCGAAGTCTTCGAGACGGCGGAAGCCGCCGAACACGTGGCGCTCAGGAGCCTTGAGATGGTGGACGCGTGCACGTCTCCGGCCATTGCCACGAGCTGTCCGGTTGTTGTCAACCTTGTAGAGCGCTACTACCACCATCTTCTGGATCATCTGATCCCGGTGGCGTCGCCCATGGTTGCTCACGGGCGCATGATCAAGTCATGCAAGGGTCCGGAGGTTAAGGTGGTTTTTGCCGGCCCATGTATTGCCAAGAAGGACGAGGCCGGCAGGGCGGAGGTCTCCGGCGCCATTGACGCTGTGCTAACCTTTGATGAACTGAGCGACATGTTTGGGCAGGCTGGAATCGATCCTGCCGACACGACCGGCGCCGCGGGTGTCTCGTCCGGCCACTGCCCCGGCCGCGCCCGGCTCTTTCCGATAGAGGGCGGGATGATGGCGACTGCCGGCGTATCCACCGACCTGATAGGCGGGCCTGACCTATGTGTGACAGGGATGGACAACGTCATCGCGTTGCTGGATAATCTCCAGAGCCAGATCGGTGTTCGGCTAGTAGAGATCATGGCATGCCCGGGGGGCTGTATTGAGGGGCCCGGCGCGTCATCTGAGATCGATGCCTGGAGCAAGAAGCGCATGGTGATGGAGTATGCACAGCAGGCCACGGTGGGTCTTGCAGACGGCAGCCTTCCTTCTCCGTCGCCTTCGTTGCTTCAAGTAGGCTTTGCCCGGCGCGAAGTGGACCTGCCCGAGCCGACTGAAGAGGATATCCGCGCCATTCTGGCCAGGACTGACAAACTCAGCCCATCGGACGAACTCAACTGCGGAGCGTGCGGCTACAACTCCTGCCGCGAGAAAGCTATAGCTGTCTTTCGCGGACTGGCCGAGGTGGAGATGTGCATTCCATACATGCGCGAGCGGGCAGAGTCCATGTCCAACTTGATAATCAGCACTACGCCCAACGGGATTGTCGTGGTCGACCGCGACTTGAAGATAGTGTCGGTCAATCCCGCCTTCGAGCAGGTCTTCGGTGTGAAAGCCGATGACTGCCTGGGCAGGGATGTCAGCACGCTCCTGGATCCGACGCCGTTCAGGCAGGTGTTCGAGACGAGAGAGTTAAGCCGCACAGGCGAGGCACACCTGGACGGATCCCTGATGACCTCTCAACTTTTGTTTTATGTTTCGGTGCGCGATGTCGTGGTGGCGCTGGTCAACGACATAACCACCGATTACAACAGGGGGCGAGCCATTCAAAAAGCACGGGAGGAGACGCTTGAGAAGGCCGGGCGCGTGATTGATAGGCAGATGCGTGTGGCCCAGGAGATTGCGGGGCTGCTAGGCGAGACCACAGCTGAGACCAAACTCCTATTGACGCAGCTCATCAGGCAGATGCAAGATGAGGAGTTGGATGAGTGATGGAGAGGCTTCATGTGGAGGTCGCGAACCTCTCTATCGCAAAGCATGGCGAGGAGCTATGCGGCGATCGTGTGGAGATTGCCCGAAACGGCGGCGGCGTGACTGTGGTGCTCAGCGATGGGCTGGGCTCGGGGGTGAAGGCGAACATCCTCGCAACTCTCACCACTACCATTGCCGGCAGCATGTTCAGGGGCGGCGCCGCAATAGAGGATGTAGTAGACACGATAGGCCATACTCTGCCCATATGCAAGGTGCGCCAAGTGGCTTACTCAACCTTCACGATTCTCCAGGTCGACTCTGACGGCAACGCATACCTGGTGCAGTTCGATAATCCGGATGCCTTCTACGTCTCCGATGGGCGCGTGGACCATGTGGATTGTACCCAGCGCCAGGTGGCCGACAAGGTCGTGAAGGAGGCGCGGTTTACCGTGCGCGCCGGCGATCACCTGTTCCTGGTGTCGGACGGCATAATTCACGCAGGGATAGGCGGCGTGCTCAACCTCGGGTGGGGATGGCCCAATGTGGCTGACTACATACGCCGGATCACGCAGCAGGAAAAGCGCGCGTCGGTGTTGGCCAAGTGGATGATAAACGTGTGCGACCAGTTCTACGGCGGCAGACCGGGCGACGATGCCACTGTGGTGGCTGTTACGGTGCGTGAACCTAGGTATGTAACGGTGGCGGTGGGTCCGCCCAGAAACCCTGAGGATGACCGGAGAATGGTGGACAAGCTGCTGGAGTCGCCCGGAACGCGGGTGGTGTGTGGTGGGACTACAGGCAAGATCGTGGCTCGCGAGACGGGCAAGAGTCTTGCGGTAGACCTGACCAGCATGGCGCGGGGTGTGCCGCCCACTGCGACTGTTGAAGGGTTGGACCTAGTTACCGAGGGCATCATCACGTTGTCGAAAGCCCTAAGCAAGTTGACCAATCCCGAGGAAGCGTACGGGAAAGACGGCGCCAGCAGGCTGGCGCGGGTTCTGCTCGATGCGGATCACGTGGAATTTCTGGTGGGAAAGGCGGTGAACCCTGCGCATCAGAACCCGAACCTACCCATTAGCATCACTCTGAAGGAGCAGGTGATGCAGGACATTGCTAGGATTCTCAGTGAGTCGGGGAAGGAAGTCAAGACTACGTATTTCTGATCTATTTCTGATCCGGGGTGAGGAGGAAATATGACACCTGTTGAGGTAGCGCAGAGGAAGTTCGAGCGCGTAAACGAGATAATCGAGGAGCACGGTCGCGAGCAATCCGCCCTTATACCCATTCTTCAAGAAGTTCAGGCGGAGTACAGGTATCTTCCGGAGGAGATCCTGACCTACATCGCTACGGCAATGGGCCTGTCGGTTGCGACAGTGTTCGGTGTAGCCACGTTCTATGCCCAGTTTTCGCTCGAGCCCAAGGGCAAGTATGTGGTGAGAGTGTGCGACGGCACGGCCTGCCACGTGAGGCATTCGATGCCGGTCTACAATGCAATCCGTTCTAAGCTGGGGCTCAAAGACGGAAAATACACAACACCTGACATGATGTTCACTGTGGAGACCGTTGCGTGTCTTGGCGCGTGCGGAGTAGCGCCTGCGATGGTTATCAACGGCGAGGTCTACGGGAAGATGACTCCCGAGGCCGCGTGCATGATAATCGATACGCTGCTTAATAGGGACGGTGACAACTAGCGATGGAGACAGCGAAGAAGACGGGGATGACGATAGGGTCCAGAGACGAACTAAAGGCGTATGCCGCCAAGGTCCGCGCGGAGATGGCGGCCCAGAAGAAGCGGGTGCTCGTGTGCACGGGGCCCGGATGTTTGGCCAACGGGGCGGAGAAGATCCTGGATGCATTTCGCAGCCATTCGATAGAGGCGGTCGGCGCGACCCGGACGGGATGCCACGGGTTCTGCGAGGTCGGCCCGCTTGTGAGGATCGAGCCCGACGACGTGGTCTATGTTCGCGTGAAGCCTGAGGATGTGGCCGAAATCGTGGAGGAAACTCTCCGAAAGGGCAAAGTGGTAGAGAGATTGGTCTACCGTGATCCCGACACCGGCCGGACGTACCCCAAAGAGAGCGATATCCCGTTTTATGCAAGCCAGACCAAAGTTGCTCTGTCAAACTGCGGGGCCATTAACCCCGATGACATAGGAGAGTATATCGCCCGCGACGGCTATCAGGCTCTGGCCCGCGCCGTGCTGGATCTGTCGCCGGACGAGGCCATCGAGGAAGTGCTGGAAAGCGGACTCCGGGGGCGAGGGGGCGGAGGTTTCCCGACTGGCCGCAAGTGGATGTTCGCGCGTCAAGCCAAGGGCGATCAGAAGTATGTCGTGTGCAACGCGGACGAAGGCGACCCCGGGGCCTTTATGGATCGCTGCATCATGGAAGGCGATCCCCATAGCGTGCTGGAAGGGCTGGCGATTGCTGCCAGTGCCATTGGCGCGGATCGCGGCTACATCTACGTGCGGGCGGAGTATCCGCTGGCTGTAGCTCGCATGAAGAACGCAGTCAAGCAGGCCAAAGAATGCGGCCTATTGGGAGCCAACATTTTCGGCTCCGACTTCTCATTCGACGTGACGATTAAGGAGGGCGCCGGCGCCTTCGTGTGCGGCGAGGAGACGGCTCTTCTCGCATCTATCGAGGGCAAGCGCGGCATGCCGCGTCCACGGCCGCCGTTCCCGGCAAACGAGGGTTTGTTCGGGAAACCTACGATTATCAACAACGTGGAGACGCTGGCAACGGTACCGGCGATAATCCGTCGGGGTCCGGCATGGTTCCGCGCCATCGGAGCGGAGTCGAGCCCGGGGACGAAGACATTTGCCGTCACCGGACAGGTTGCCAATACCGGATTGGTCGAGGTTCCCATGGGGGCGACTCTGAGGGATGTCGTCTTCAAGATCGGCGGAGGCGTGATTGGCGGGAAGAAGTTCAAGGCGGCGCAGATAGGCGGACCCTCAGGCGGGTGCCTGCCGGAGGAGCTTCTCGATACGCCGCTGGACTATGACTCTCTGAAGAAGGCCGGCGCGATGGTAGGCTCCGGCGGTCTTGTCATACTGGATGAGGGGACTTGCATGGTGGAGGTAGCCCGTTTCTTCATGCATTTCACCCAGAGGGAGTCATGCGGCAAGTGCGTTCCGTGCCGTGAAGGCACCAAGCGCATGCTGGAGATCATGGAGAAAATCGTTGCCGGACGCGCAACGCTGGAGGACCTGGATACTCTGGAGCAGATCGCGTGGGTTGTGAAGGAGAGTTCGCTGTGCGCTCTGGGCAAGACGGCGCCGAATCCAGTCCTCACAACGCTGAAGTACTTCCGAGACGAGTATCTGGCGCACATTGTAGACAAGAAGTGTCCTGCCGGGGTGTGCACCGCGTTCAAGTCCTACGTTATCCACCCCGAACTGTGCAAGGGCTGTGGCAAGTGCCGCAGGACGTGTCCTGCAGAGGCGATCACTGGCGAGACGAAGCATCCTCATGTGATAGATGCCGCGAAGTGCTTGAAGTGCGGGGCGTGTGTCGAGGCGTGTGCCTTCGGCGCTATTTCGCTGGAGTAGCTCGGAATAGAGGGGAGAGAGAGGACACGAAATGTCTGTGCAACAGAAAGTCATCGTAGATGGATTGTCAGTTCCGATAGAGGGCGAGCGGAACCTTCTCGAGCTAGTGCGCAAGGCCGGAGTAGATCTGCCCACGTTCTGCTATCACTCGGAACTTTCGGTATATGGGGCTTGCAGGATGTGCGTTGTCGAAATCGACAAAATGGGGATAGTCGCATCTTGTACAGTTCAGCCCCAGCCTGGGATGGTAGTGCACACCAACACAGAGAAACTGCGAACCATAAGGCGCACGATTCTGGAGCTTCTGCTGGCTAACCATGACCGTGAGTGCACCACGTGCGACAAGAACGGCGCATGCAAGCTTCAGGAGCTCGCCAAACGGTTCGGCGTGGCAGATGTCAGGTTTGGCGAGGAGGACCTCGATATGCCCCTCGACCGTTCCACGCCTGCGCTGGTTCGTGACCCCAACAAGTGCATACTCTGCGGAGACTGTGTGCGAGTATGCGGCGAAGTGCAGAAGATCGGAGTGCTCGACTTTTCGCATCGAGGCTCTGAGGCCATGGTCGGCCCTGCCTTCGGGAAGCAGCTGGCCGATGTGGACTGTGTGCAGTGTGGGCAGTGTGCGAGCGTCTGCCCCACCGGCGCGATCACCATACACTCCGACATCGACAGAGTGTGGAAGGCCATTCACGATCCGAAAATCAAGGTCGTGGCTCAGGTAGCGCCGGCGATCCGTGTGGCGCTGGGCGAGGAGTTCGGCCATGAGCCGGGCTGGGCCGAGCCGGGCAAGGTAGTGGCAGCGCTCAAGAGAATCGGTGTAGACATGGTCTTTGACACATGCTTCACTGCCGACCTTACCGTAGTAGAGGAGACGGCCGAGTTCCTGGAAAGACTAGTGTCGGGTAGCCGCGAGCGGCTGCCTCAGTTCACGTCGTGCTGCCCAGCATGGGTCAAGTACGTGGAACAGTACCATCCGGAGTACCTTCCGAACCTGTCGTCGTGCAAGTCGCCTCAGCAGATGTTCGGTGCGGTGGCCCGCAGGTTCCTCTCGCGTGAGCTGGGCGTTGAGCCTGAATCGCTGTTCGTGGTGTCGGTCATGCCATGCACGGCCAAGAAGTTCGAGGCTGCTCGCAAGGAGTTTGCCGTGGATGGCAGGCCCGATGTAGACGCTGTTCTGACCACGCAGGAGTTGGCGCGCATGATCCGGGAGACCGGAATCGAGTTCGACAAGCTCCCCATAGCCCCCTTTGACCTGCCCCTCGGGGTGTCTACCGGGGCCGGCATGATCTTCGGGAACAGCGGCGGGGTTGCGGAAGCTGTGCTGCGAGCGGCGGCTGAGCTCCTGGCGCCGGAGAAGAAGTCCGGCATGCCCCAGACTCAGCTGGTCTTCGAAGAGGTGCGCGGGCTTGAAGGCGTAAAAGAGGCGACTGTGAACGTTGCCGGGAATGAAGTCCGGATGGCGGTCGTGAGTTCTCTGGGGGCCGCAGCTGAGGTCTTAAGGAGAATCGAGTCGGGCGAAGCGGTGTATGACATCGTAGAAGTCATGTCGTGCCCGGGCGGATGCATAGGAGGCGCAGGCCAGCCCAGTCCGTCGCACCTGGAAGTGCGCAGGAAGAGGACTGAGGCCCTCTATGACGTGGACACAATGCAGATGCTGCGGAGGTCGCATGACAACCCGTACATCAAGGCACTATACGATCGGTATCTCGGCGATGTTGGCGGCGAGACGGCCCATTCATCTCTTCACACGTCCTACGGAACGCGCAGGCGAATAGCGGGCGAGGATATCAGGTTCTCCGCCGAAGAAGTCGACGGTCGGCTGAGTGTAGGAGTATGCGTTGGAACCTGCTGCTATCTGCATGGATCGTATGACCTGCTACGTGGGCTGATGGATCGGGTGAACCGGGAAGGGCTCACGGACAAGGTGGACTTGCACGCCACTTTCTGTTTTGAGAAGTGCGAGCACAGCCCGAACATTGAGATAGGGGGCAACATCCGGAGCAACGTGACCTCTGAGGAGATCGACAAGATATTCGAGGAGGAAATACTTGCACGTCTTGTAGAATAAGAGACGTGGGGGTGGTCGCATGCCGGAGCGCGAGGTCCGGATATCCAGAGCGATGCTTGCAAGGCTGCCGTTCTACTACCGAACGCTGGCAGCACGCGCGCGCGCGGGGAACACCAAGATATCCTCTGCGCAGCTTGCGGCGAGTCTCAGCATGGATTCGGCCCAGGTCCGACGTGACTTGTCGTCCATCGGCGAGTTCGGACGCCCCGGGATAGGATACAACGTTCCGGAACTACTTGAGGCCCTCGAGGAGATGCTGGGCCTCAGAAATCGCACCGAGGCGGTCTTGGTTGGTGTAGGCCGCCTCGGCGCCGCCCTTTTCGGCTACCCCGGGTTTGAAGCCTACGGCCTGCGTATCGTGAGCCTGTTTGACTCCGATCCCGAAAGGATCGGGGCTGAGCTGGACGGCGCCCTGATACGCAGCGTCTCGGAGATCCCCCATGTGGTCCGGCGCCTGTCCATTCAGATGGGCATAATCACGACCCCTCCAACCAGTGCTCAGGAGATAGCCGACATGCTCGTAGAGGCGGGGGTCATAGCCATCTGGAACTTCGCCCCTGTCAGCTTGTCTGTCCCGCCTGGGGTGATGGTGCGCGACGAGGATCTGGCAGCAGGCCTTTCTTATCTTTCACGCCATCTTACGGGCACGATGCACGCGGCACGGCCTGAGCAGGAATGATGCCCCGAGTGTTGAATTTCAGATAGGATTTGCGGCTGGTTATGCCGTATCTATGGGGGGCAGAAAGTTGCGTGTCGTAGTCATCTTGAACCCCAATGCCGGCCACGGACGAGCAGCAGAAGACGAAGCAGAGGCGGTACGGGCCCTTACGGACCTGGGACTCGACTTCGACCTAGTCAGGACCTCTCGTCCGGGGGACGCCGTCTCCTTGGCGCGGAGGGCTGCTGAACAGGGTTGCGATGTTGTGTGCGCGATGGGCGGGGATGGTACAGTCAACGAGGTGATCAACGGAATAGCAGGCACGGGGGCGGCGCTTGCGGTCATACCCGTGGGCACTGGAAATGACTTTGCAAATGCCCTGGGGGTTCCAAAGGGGGATGTGGCGGCGGCGTGTCGTGTTCTCTCACGTGGGAACAGGCGCCCCATGGACCTGTGCCGGGTGAACGATAGGTACTTCGCGTCCAGTTTCGGGGCGGGTTTCGATGCCCGCGTAACCAAGGCCGCTAACGAGCGCTTTAAGCGCTTAGGCGGGATATGGACGTACATATTTGCGGTGATGAGCGTCATATGGTCGTTCCGGCCAGGGCCGATGCGCATCGTGGCCGATGGCCGCGAGATCGCGAAGTCTCCCCTGCTCGTCGCTGTGACCAACTGGAAGAGCTACGGCGGTGGTATGTACATATGCCCGGACGCCGAGATCGACGACGGGCTGTTTGACGTATGCATTGTCGACAACGTCCCCATACTCAAGTTCTTGTACTGCTTCCCCAGGGTGATTCGGGGCGCGCATGTGACCATGCGGGAGGTAGAGATGTTCCGGGCGCGGTCGGTGCACATCTCGTGTTCGCGGACGGAGACATATCATGTGGACGGCGAGGTGTTCGAGGCCGACGAGATGGAATTGGCGCTCGTCCCCGGAGGCATTGACGTAGTTGTTGGGGAGGTGTAGCCTGTGCGGCTCCTTTTGGCCGCCATCGTTGGCTACTGCATAGGCTCGGTATCCTCCGCAGTGATCGTGGGCAAAGCGGTGGGAGGCATTGACGTACGCAAACATGGCTCCGGTACTGCCGGAGGAGCCAATGTCGGAAGGTTGCTGGGCGCAAGGTACGGAGTGTTGGTGGCCTGCTGCGATGTGGCCAAGGGAATGGCCGCCGCCATTGCCGGACGGGCGATAGGAGGAGCGCCTGGGCAGATGGCGTCTGGAGCGGCCGCGGTGATCGGGCACATCCTGCCGCTCTGGTTTGGATTCTCCGGTGGAAAGGCGATAGCCACGTTCTTCGGCTCATGTGTGCTCACTGCGCCGGCAGCGGTGCTGCCTGCGGGCGCACTGTGGTTATTGCTGTATCTTGCTCTGCGCTCAGTTCCGCAGGCATCTGCGGTAGCTTCTGCGTGCCTGCCTCTTATAGGCTGGGTCTGCCGTCTTCCGTGGCAGCGCATACTGTACCTCGGCGTGATGGGAGCAGCCATCTGCCTGAGGCATGTTCCGGACGCGCGCGCGCCGGGGCAGGGGCGACGCCCCAGGCGACCGCGTGGGCCGACGAGGCCCCAGACGCGCGGGCTGATGATTGCCTTCGCTATTGGGGTTTGCCTTGCGACACTGCCTGCGGTCGCCGATTCTGGTGAGTCGGTCCGGGTGCGGGTTGGGCTCTCGGGTCTCGCCGCCTCGGTAGCGCTGGGCTCGAGTTCGACTCAAGCGCCGCTCTGCATAGCGGGCAGTCTGGAGATGCCTGTGGCGCTGTTCGAGCCGGATGAGGCCGGAAGGATAACCTGCGTATCGCCGGACGGGACCCGAACCTGCTTTGAAAGTCCCGTGGCCGTGGAGATCGCTGCTCTTGATCCTGGAAGCGCCCGGGACGATTCATCCCGTGATTCGGCCCGACCGCTGATTTGGGTGGGTCAGTGCGACTACGTGTACCGTGGGCAGTTCGAATTGGCGTGCGGCAAGTCCGGAGAGATGCACGTAATCAACATCCTTGACCTGGAGGACTACGTCGCCGGCGTGGTCCCGTACGAGATCGGCGCCGGAGCGCCTCAGGAGGCCCTGAAAGCGCAGGCAGTCGTGGCGCGAACTGAGGCCTTGTCACTTGCGGGGCGCCATGACGAAGAGCCTTTCGATATATGCTCATCTACGCACTGCCAGGTCTATCGAGGAGCCGGCGCCGAGCTTGACCGGCCTGACGTGAGGCGCGCGGTGGAGTCCACGCGAGGCGAGGCGCTCTTCTGGAGCGGCGAACTTGCGCCCGGCGCCAAATACCATGCCTGCTGTGGGGGCGTGACGGAGAGCGCGGGCGCGCTGTGGCAATTTGACGTGCCATACATGGTCGGAGTGGGCTGTGGTGTGCCGGCGCCGGAAACGACGCCTGGGCATGCGGCGGCGACCCGTGATGAGGAGGCGGTGCGTGCGGTCATAACCGCCCCCAACCCCAGGGATTTCTGCTACGGATCCAACGGATACAGGTGGAGAGTCGAATACACCGCCAGCCAGCTGGCGACGGTACTTGCGCCTGTGATCGGCCGCCTCGAGCCTTCACGCTCGTCGATCATCCGAGTTGCAGTGGTCGAGAGGACTCCGCGCGGCTCTGCCGTTCGCGTAAGGATTACGACCACCGATGGCGAGTACGAGATCGCGGGCGAGTATGCGATCCGGTCGGCGCTAGGGGGCACGGTTACCATCAAGAGTGGGGTGTTCGTTGTGGACACCGAGGGTGATCCGCCGTCGACTTTTGTGTTCTCCGGGGCCGGGTACGGCCACGGTGTGGGAATGTGCCAGTACGGCGCCAGGGCAATGGCACGGGCAGGATACAGCTACCGGGCGATATTAGGGCACTACTATCCAGGGACGACAGTAGAACCTATGCTGCGCCCCGCCGGTGATTGAAGGTGATGTTCATGGACGACGGAATCTACGAGCGTGCGCGATCAGGCGACAGGAGCGCGGTCAATGAGCTGTTCGAGGCCTATGCCGATACCGCGGCCAAAATGGCTAGGCAGATGGTCGGCGCATGCCAGGACCTAGAAGACATCGTTCAGGAGACCCTTCTCAGAGCGTTCCGCTCGATTGGCAACTTCAGATGGGACAGCTCCTTTCAGACATGGCTCTACCGAATAACAGCCAACGTTTGCCGCGATTTCGCTCGCAAGTCGGCCGCGTGCCGGTGCGTGTCGCTAGATGAGATGTGCGGCGAGGACGAAGGCGCGGCAGGTTCGGCATGCCAGGAAGTGTCTTCTGCCGCGGCTCAGCCTGAGGCGGAGGCCATCCGCGCAGAAGAGCGTGAGGCGATCGCACGGGCTGTAGCTGCGCTCCCCAGCCTGGACCGAGCTGTGTTTGTAATGCGCGAGATGGGAAGCCTGTCATACAGGGACATTGCCAACTCGCTTGGATGCTCGATTGAGAGCGTGCGTTCACGCTTGGCCCGCGCCCGCAGGCAAGTGCGGATCAATGTCGGAGCATTCTTACCCGACGCAACCTACCCGTGACACCTTTTTGACCCTCTCTCGTCTAACATAGAGAGGGGAGGAATACGCGTGTCACTGGTGCGAATAGTCACCGACAGCTCCAACGGCATCCCACCGGACTTCATTAAGAAGTACGGAATCGAGATCGTGCCCATTCAGGTGCAGTTCGGCACCGACTCATACAAAGAGGGTCGGGATCTGTCGTTGGCGGAGTTCTACAGACGGCTGGATGAGCCTGTCCTTCCCACTACTTCGCAGCCCTCGCCCGGTGATTTCGTTGAGGCATACAAAGGGCTCGTGGGTAAGTGCGATGAGATCATCTCGATCCATCTCACATCCAAAGGCAGCGGCACGTGTCAATCTGCCCGGCTTGCATCGCAGATGATCGAGGGAGTGCGCATTACGATTGTGGACACCCTCACCGCTAGTATGGGCACGGGCCTGATTGTCATGGCCGCGGCTGAGGCAGCCCATAGCGGATGCGGGTATGAGGAGATAATGCGAATCATTGAGCGCGGCATGGACACGACCAGCGTGTTCGTGGCGTTGCCTACGCTGAAGTACCTGCGCCGAAGCGGGCGCGTTCCGCAGGTGCAGGCGTGGGTCGCCGGGCTGCTTTCGATCCACCCCATCCTTGGCGTGCGCGACGGCATGATCGAGGCGGTTGAGCGAGTGCGGACCTTCCGCGGGTGCGTGCGCCGTGTTGTGGAGCTGGCTGCTGAGGGCTGCAAGGGAAGCGCTTCGCGTATGGTGGTCATGCATACTAGTGCTCTAGACGAGGCGCGTGCTCTACTTGAGCAAGCCGGGCAGGTCATCAGATTCGACGAGGTCTACTTCTCCGAGATGGGAGGGTCCATGGCCGTGCACGGAGGCCCGGGCATGCTGGGGATAGCAGTGACCCAGGTGTGACGGCCCGGGTCCGAACACCCGGGTCGGGGCATCCACATCCAGAAGCCTGTCAAAGGGCTGCTGACTGTGTGACCTGTGTGTGAGTGAGCCGCTCATTGCGACTTGCGTTATCTGCTTCCTATCGGCTTGCCGGGCCCAGCTGGCATATCGTCAGTTTCTATCATCAGTTTCGGAGATACCCGCAACTTTTGGCGCGCCAGGATAAGCCTGACCGCCTCCAGATCACGAAAACCGGGGGGTATCCGCTATGTATTACCCACATCGCTGGAAAGGATGCGCGGGGGCCTGCCTGCGCTCGGAGGCGTCAGTTGCCGGTGAAAGCAGCCTTGCGCAGGCCTTTGGGTAAACCCTTGTTTAGCAGGGCGTTAGCGGACCTATGAGAAAAGAGTACGGTTTTCCGCGGAGCCTATTAGGAACGTACTAGGTTTTTACGGGCAGGGGAGGAAATCGGGCGGATTTGGGGCTTCCTGGGGAATCGGAGATCGT
>JAGVTS010000196.1 GCA_019136685.1 Bacillota bacterium
ATCTATGGCTTGTGATCCGCACCGCCAAAGCTCGCCATTCAGGGCTTAAGCTGTTCGTCATCGGGCATTCCTTGGGAGGCCTTATCGCGCTTGGGTACGCCGCGCGGCGGCCCAAGACAATCACCGGTGTCGTCGTCAGCTCGCCAGGCTTTGTCTTCATCGTGAAAGTTCCGCTCTGGAAGAAGGCACTCGCAGGGGTACTCTCACGGATTGTGCCTCGCATGGCATTCGAAACCGGCATTCAGGCCGAGCAACTGTCGCATGACCCCGCGGTTGCGGCAGCGTACAGGTCCGATAGCATCAGGTATGCCCCGGTAACTGCCAGGTTCTACGTCGAGTGGAATCGGGCCACGCGCGCGGTTTTCGAGGACGCGAAGTCTTTCGCGGTACCGTGCTTGTTCATGCCAGCCGGCGCCGATCAGATCTGCTATCCGCAGGCTACCGTAGACTTCTACAACAACGTCCCACACCCTGACAAGAAGCTAGTTGTGTGGGAGGGCCTGTATCACGAGATCTTCAACGAGCCGGAGAAGGAGAAGGTGTTGGAGACTGCCGCGGCTTGGATTGCCGAGCGGGATGGACGGTAGGATGAGGCAGGCCAGTTAACGGAGGGGCAGATGCCGCGTGTAGGCGCGGAGCCGTATGTTGGCCGCGAATAGGTCCGGGGTCGCGACTGCGCGCTGAGGGCCTGCGCGGAAGGGGCGGAATGCACGATGGGGGGACAGGCTGAACAGGCACTTGAGCTGACGGCTGAGGAGATCCAGCGATATAGCAGGCATCTGTGCCTCGCAGGTGTTGGCGAGGAAGGTCAGAGGAGAATCCGGTCGGCCAGGGCCCTGGTTGTGGGGGTGGGAGGACTGGGTTCTCCTATTGCGCTTTATCTGGCTGCCGCGGGTGTCGGCGTCCTGGGGCTTGCGGACCCGGACGCGGTGGAGCTGTCGAATCTGCAGCGCCAGACAGCTCATGACACGCGCAGCCTGGGCGTGCCAAAGGTGGAATCGGCCGCTCGGAGGATCGGCGACCTGAACCCAGGCGTGCGTGTTGAGGCCATGGCGGTGGAGCTGGGGCCGCACAATGCCGCTCAGCTAGTGGCGGGCTACGACGTGGTTATCGACGCTCTGGACAGCCTGCGCGATAGGTTTATCCTGAGCGATGCGTGTGTGGCGGCGGGAAAACCGATGGTGCATGGCGCGGTGCAGGGGTGGATGGGCGAGGCCATGACCTACGTGCCCGGGCGGGGGCCCTGCTACAGGTGCGTTTTTGGAGGAGGCGCCGCGGCGGGAGACGCCGAGAGCGGAACCGGGGTCGGCGCCTGTGCGGGGCCGGCACAAACCTCTGAGGATTTGGGCCCGCTCGCTCCCGAACGTGTGGGTGTGCTTTCGTCGGCGCCGGGGGTCATTGGAGCTATTGAGGCCACGGAGGTTCTGAAGCTGATCACGGGCGCGGGCGAGCCGCTCGTAGGCAGGCTGCTGCTGTGGGACGGCATGAGGATGAAGTTCGACCAGATAGAAGTGATGGCTGACCCCGTGTGCAGGGCATGCGGGGGATTTGGCGCGGGTGGAAGGGGGTCATATCATGGCGACGTCGACGATGCGTGTTGCGACTGAAGGTGAGCGGGGTGTCAATACCGCTAGGGCTGTGAAGTCGCTGTCGGAGGCAGTGCAGGTCAGGACCGTATCGTTTTCGGACCGGACCCTCATAGATTTCGGCGAGTTTGAGCGTTTTCATGCCTTGCTGGAGAGGCTGTATCCCCTGATTCATGAACGGCTCCACAAGGCCGCGCTCGGCCATAACTTGCTCTACCTGTGGAAAGCCGCAGAGACTGCCGGAGGTAACATGAACAAGAAGCCCGTGGCGCTGATGTCGCACATGGACGTGGTTCCGGCAGGAGAGGAGGGATGGGAACATCCGCCTTTCTCCGGCGCGATTGCCGATGGACACGTGTGGGGCCGAGGCTCGATCGACATGAAGTTTGGTCTCATTACCATCCTCGAGGCCATCGAAGAGATGCTGGAAGCGGGTTTTGTCCCGTCCCGCGACATTTACGTCATCTCCACGTGCGATGAGGAGGTAGGCGGCAAGGGCGGTATCAGTGAAATCGCCGGCCGCCTGGGCAGTGCGGGGGTGCGACTGGACTGGGTGCTGGATGAGGGCGGTGTCGTCGGCGATGGGATAGTGGAGGGCTTGGATAGGCCGCTAGCTGTGGTAGGTGTGGCGGAGAAGGGGTATCTCGATCTTGAGCTCTCGGTGGAGATGGAAGGCGGGCATTCATCCGCGCCTGGGCGAGCGACATCCATAGGCGTCCTTTCGAAAGCGATCGCGCAGGTGGAGGCGAGGCAGATGCCTTCACGGATTGCAAGCCCGGTGCGGGAGTTCTTTCAGCAAGTAAGCCCACACTTCGGGCCGGCGAAGCGGCTTGTCTTCCGGAATTCCGCGCTCTTTGCGCCGCTGATTAAGCGAGCGATGCTGAGATCGCCGGAGACGGCGGCGATGATCAGGACTACAACGGCTCCCACCATGATATCGGGAGGGGTGAAACCTAACGTCTTGGCGGCGCGCGCATCTGCAGTCATCAACTTCCGGCTGTTACCCGGCGACACTGCTCAAAACGTTGTCAGGCACGTTACGAACGTGGTGGGCGACAGCCGAGTCAAAGTCAAGGTGCTGACCGAGAGCCCAGCGTCGACTGTATCCCCCATGGGCGGCCCGGGATTTGAACTCATAGAGCAGTGTATCCTTGAACACTACCCAGACGCAATCGTGACCCCGTATCTTGTCATGGGCGGCACTGACTCGAAGATCCTCGAACCGCTGGCATCGGGAGTATACAGGTTCACGCCGTGCAGGCTGACCAAGAAAGACATTGCGCGAATGCATGGCGTGAATGAGCGCGCATCTATTGAGGACATAGAGAGGGCGGTCAGGTTCTTCAAATCGATCATAGCCAAAGCGTAACGCCTAGAGCATAGCGATCGCGGCGCAGCGGTCGGAACGTAACGCGGTAGCGGAGCGTGTATGCGAAGGGAGGGCATCACGCATAAACGAGAAACTTGACTCATCGATTTCTATCAGAATCGGCAAGAAAGCGTTCATATCTTCGCTTGCGATTCTGCTGGCGCTGTTGGTTGCGGCCGGCCTGCTCACACGGGTTGTGCCTGCCGGGAGCTATGTACGTCAGGAGGACGGCGGTCGGACCGCTATCGACATCAGCTCGTTTGAGTTTACTGACCGCCCTGTGCTACCCGTGTGGAAGTGGTTTGTTGCGCCCATTGAGGTGCTGGCAAGCCCGGAAGGCTCGGTGGTGATGGCGATCATCCTGTTCTTCCTGTGTATCGGCGGGGCCATCAACCTCCTGAACCAGTGCGGGGTGTTTTCCTTCATAATCAGCCGAGTCGCGGCGCGATACGGAGCCAGGAGGTACCAGCTGATCGCGTCAGTTGTGCTTGTTCTGATGCTGATGAGCGCCCTGACAGGGATAATGGAAGAAGCGGTGTTCATAGTTCCGCTCATGATGCCTCTCGCAGCAAGTCTCGGGATGGATCCTTTGGTCGGGCTGGGAATGTCCTTCCTTGCCCTTGGGTTTGGGTTCGCCGCGGGGCTCACCAATCCGTTCACCATAGGAGTGGCGCAGAGAGTCGCCGAAGTCCCGCTCTTTTCGGGCCTGTGGTATAGGGCGCTAGTCTTTGCGGCGGTATATGCGGTTCTGTCTTCCTTCCTTATCAGACATGCTCGGCGGAGCGAAGGGTTGGCACACGGGCAGGCTCAGTCTGCCCTGGGCTCGAGCTCGGGCTCTGGAACGGGCTTGGCCTCTGCCCCTGAGGCGCTCAAGATGCGCCGGGCATCGCAGTGGTTTGTGGGCGCCATGGCCGTAATGCTCGTCTTCAGCCTGAGCAGCTCAGTTGTGCAGGGCATGAGCGACTTGGCATTTCCCGTTACAACGGCGCTGTTCTTGATAGGCGGCGTTGGATCGGCGCTGCTTTCGGGGATGGGCGCGGGCGAGGTTGCCAGGACTTTCGGCAGCGGTATCGTAGGGATGGCCCCGGGGATCGTGTTGATGCTGCTGGCTGCCGGTGTGAAGCATGTGATCGCGTCGGCCGGAATACTCGACACGATCATATTCACCGGCGCTCGGATAGTGGAGGGAATGCCCCGGGTGTTTGCGGCTGGGATGATATACCTTCTCGTTCTGATCATGAACTTCTTCATCCCGTCGGCTTCAGCCAAATCGCTGATCATGATGCCGATACTTGCGCCTCTGGCCGACGTCGTGGGGCTGAACAGGCAGATAGCCGTGCTTGCGTTCCAGTTCGGAGACGGATTCAGCAATGTGATATACCCCACTAATCCGATAACCCTGATCTCACTGGCCTTGGCGGGGGTGAGCTATCCTCGCTGGTTCCGGCAAACGATCTGGCTTCAGCTCGCGGTGCTGGCGGTAACAGCCCTTTTCCTGGTGGCGGCGGTGGCGATAGGGCTTGGGCCGGTGTAGGTGTGGAGGGACTGGCCCAGGCCGGCGGGGCGGAGCGCAACAGGGCGGGAATGCGGAACGGAGGTGTGTTGATTGAATCCGACGATGGATTTGCCGACGGTGCGGAAGAACGCTGTAGACAAGTTGACTAGGGCGTGTCGTGTGTGCACGCAATGTAACGGGATTGCGTGCGCGGGCCAGATCCCCGGGTTCGGGGGCGTGGGCGCCGGCAGTAGCTTCATTGCCAATGTGGAGGCTCTTGCGAAGAGGAAACTCAACCTGAGAGTGCTGCATGACGCGGGGCGTCCCGATACGCGCACGAGCCTTTTCGGGATCGACCTGAGCATGCCGATCCTGGGTGCGGCAGTGGCCGGCGTGCGCGTGAACAGGATGGACGGCATTACCGAGCTCGAGCTGGCACAGGCCATGATAGGCGGGTCGCGACTTGCGGGCACGATCGGGATGGGAGGCGACGGCGGTGATCCCGAGGTGTTCGAGGCTACTATAGCAGCTGCGGCTGAAGCCGAGGGGATCGCGATTCCGGTGATCAAGCCACGGGCGCAGGACGCCATGATAGAGAGGGTTCTGCGCGCCAGGGATGCAGGGGCGGTTGCTGTAGCCGTTGACGTGGACGCGGCGGCGCTTGTGAACATGGCCTTGCTGGGGCAGAGAGTTGAGCCCAAGACGGCTGAGCAGATCAGGGAGATCGTGCGCGCGGTCGATAGGCCGGTGATCCTCAAGGGGATTATGACCCCGGAAGACGCGGTAATCGCTGCGGAGGCCGGCGCGGCGGGCATAGTCGTGTCCAACCACGGCGGGAGAGCTTTGGATCACACGCCCGGCACAGCGGACGTGCTGCCTGGCATAGTCCGCGCCCTGAGGGGCGGGAGTAGGGTAGCCGTTCTTGTGGACGGCGGTGTGCGCAGCGGGGTGGATGTCCTCAAGATGCTGGCCCTGGGCGCAGACGCTGTGCTGGTAGGCCGCCCGTTGGCTGTTGCGGCAGTGGGCGGCGGGGCGGACGGCGTGCGTTTGCAGCTGGAGGAGTACGCAAAGCAACTGCACGTGGCGATGATGCTCACCGGATGCGCGTCGCTGGCGGATGTGACCGGTAAGGTCCTGTTCGGGTAGACGAAAGCGGCTACTCCCCGCTCTGCATGCCATGGCTCTGGATGAAATCCAAGACCAGATGGTTGAACTCGTCGGCCTTTTCGAGGAAGAGGGCGTGGCCTGCGCCTTGCGCAACCACAAACCTGGAACCTGGGATCCTTTGATGGATGATCTGCCCGTAACCGGGGGGCTTAAGAATGTCCTCGGCTGCGCTGATCACCAAGGTGGGCAGGCGGATTTCGGACAGCCTGTCTGTCACGTCCAAGGTGAGGAAGTTGCGGCATAGTTCGGCGAAAGCGTCCATCCACTCGACGGTGACCCTCTTCCCGAAAAGCTCTGCGTAGTCGTCCAGCCATTTCTTGTGCGTCGCATAGAACGACTTCGAGTACACCGTGGGCGCCATCACCTTGAAGAAGAGTCTCCCGTTGCAGGTCTCGGCTGCTTCAATCCACGATTCGATCATGGCCTTGAGGAGGGGATCGCTCTCGCTCACTGCAGTGCCTAGGATCAGCGATTTCACGCGCTCGGGGTACATCAGGGCGAAATACATGCCTACCTCTGCGCCGTACGACACGCCCACGATGTGCAGTCTATCGATTCCCAGTGCGTCGAGGAGTGCCGCCATGTCGCGAACGTGCGTTTCAAACGTGATACCTTCCGAAACCAGCGCAGACTTACCTTGCCCCCGAAAATCGTGCAGCAAGACGCGGTAGTTCTCGCTGAAGAACGGAGTCTGTGCCGCCCACCTCTCAGTCGACATCGCCACCCCGTTGAGGAATGCCACAGTATCGTCTCCATCGCCCTTAACGTCGTAGAAAAGGCTGATGTCATTGATCGCCAGGTTCGGCATGCCCTTCCCTCCAAGATCCGTTTGCTTCATTTTGAGCCCATAGGGTTACATCTGGGTTACACAAGCAGCAAGACGATGCTGTGCGGGTCGGACCAGGTCTTGTCGGGCGTTCAGGATGACGCATGAAGAAAGATGACTGCTGACCAGGCAAGTAGGCAAGTCGGGTCCCTTGCGCCAGATGTAGTACGATGGTACAGTGCTTTTTGGGAGGCGAATCACTATGGCAGATGGCGCACGGCTAAAGAAGATGACGGTAGCTCTTCCGGCTTCATTGGTCGATAAGCTGAGAATACTCGCCCGCAGTAAGCGAGTTCGGTCTGCCAATGCTGCTGTAAGGGAGGCTGTCGAATACGATTTCCGACATGCTGACCGCGAGAGCGCGGAGATGATCCCTCGATGGTAGATTATCAGTGGTCGATATTCTGGGCAGATCTCGATCCTGCCGTTGGTTCTGAGCAGGCGGGCAAACGCCCCGTTCTGGTTGTGTCCGCGGAGTAGGTAAACCAGAACCTCCCGATCGTGACTGTGCTGTGGTTACGACAATGAGGATGAAGGCTGCTAGGGGTCGGTCGGAGGGCGACTGAGGAGGCGACGGCATGGGATCAGCAGGGATTGTTATGACGCGGGCTGCCACACTAGACGATATTCCGGCCATGGTTCGAATAAGCGCCGACATCTGGGACGGCGATGACTACATACCGCGTGTGGCCAAAGAGTGGGTGGGTGATCCGGAGGGACGGTTCATCGTGGCCGAATGCGACGGCGTGGTCAGGGGTTTCGGCAGGTTGGCTATGCGTACGCCTACTGATGGGTGGCTGGAGGGGCTCAGGGTAGATTCGTCTTTTCGGAGGCATGGTGTGGCGAGGGTAATCGCCCGGCGATTGCTCGAGGAAGCTCTGGACGCGGGCGCGAAGTCGCTCAGGTTCGCGACGTCTTGCGATAACATCGAGAGCATTGCGCTCAACGAGTCGCTGGGCTTTGTGAGGATCGGCGGGTTTCGCCACTTCTACTGCGACCCCCAGCCGCTGCCTGCGGTGATTCAGGCTGCCCAGCGTCATGCCGGGACTGCTGGGATTGAGGCGGAAAGGGTTCATTCACCCGGCCCGGACGATACTTTCACGTTGGCCATTCAGGGTTCGATAACGGTGGCGGGCGCAAGAGGAATGCTGCCGTCCGGGTTCGTGTTCTACCCCGCGTCCGCGCACTTCATTGCGGAGATGGCGCAAAGAGGCTGCGCGTTCACAGCACACGACGGCAATGGCCGGCGCGCAGTTCTCCTCATGGATACTTCATCGGAGATGTGGCCGGAGGCAGGGGAGTTTGTCATCAGCGTGTTGGAAGGAGACTACTCGCTTTGCTGGGCGGTTTTGTCGCATGCTTTCAGCGAGATGTCCGGACAAGGGATGCGGTCGGTATCGGGCTGTGTGCCGTGCGGCGGGATGGTCGCGGCGATGCTGACAGAGATTGGGTTCGAGATGTGGCATGAAGACATTCCCCCCGATATGCCTACGGTTCTGCTATATGAATACCTGCCTGAGTTGCAAAGGAAGATCTATAGCCAACCACATCCAAAGCGAAATGAACCCGTTCCCATGGGGGCGCTCGGTTTCGGTCATTGACGATGCGAAGCCTGGCAGCAGGAAAAGCGCAGCCCCGGATCGCAGGGTCGATGGTAAATTCTAGGTGCCCCTTTTCGGAACACGTTTTTGGCGATGCGTCCCGAAATCGACCAATGGTTGGTGTATAATCGATCGTATAAGTGCATAGAACGCATGAGGCGATACAGACATAACATATACCCCCATCTTGGCTGGCTGAACATGTCATATGCTAGCATAATGGCCCATGTGTCAGCCATATCATCCCACTGTAGGCCGTTGCGGCCACCAAGTTATCCCATCCTCCGCGTTTATGCGGATATACGTTCCGTTATGCACCACCCATTGTCCGGATTCGCGACACATCCGCGAAAACCTGTTCGGAGAACGATCACATCACAAAAGGCCAGCTAGGCGCACATGTTGTATTGCGCATATAGGTTGCCCATTACGGAGCGCGAAGCGTTCATTCCCACATTGCTTGCCCATAGACGCCTGCGCGCAAAAAAGATGGAGCGCCTGGAAGGAATACCGCAGCCAATGGCGAACATACGTTCTATAGAAAGAAAGGGAGGTGTCGACGTGGATAGGATCATTGCCTACTGCGGGCTCGTGTGCAACGAGTGTCCGACATACTTGGCCACTCAGGCGGATGACAACGAGGCAAGGGCCAAGATTGCGGCAGAATGGTCGGAGGCTTTCGGAGCCGATATGAAGCCGGAGGACATCAACTGTGATGGTTGCCTGGGCGAAGGCGACAGGAAGGTGGGGTACTGCAGCATGTGCGAGATCCGGGCGTGCGCGGTTGAGCGGTCTCTTGAGAACTGTGCGCACTGCTCCGACTACGCATGCGAGCAGCTCAAGGGGTTCCTAAAGGGCGCTCCATCGGCTCAGGCGCTGCTCGACGGCTTGAAGGAGGCGCAGCGGGGCTAGCTATGCAGCGGGGCATCGAAGCCCTAGGCTAGGTTGGGCATCAAGCAGTGACCGGTCGATCAGTTATCGCCGGGCAACGAGCAGCCAATCGGCCAACCATTCAGTCACTCAGCTGGCCAGGAAAGCGTGATGGCCGGGGCGTCTGTTCTGCGCGTCTCCGCGCCCGGCCATCACGGCAGTCGTCCCGCGTCTCCCAGGCAATAAAGGATGTTCTCCCCAATTGGGCGAACAATATGATGCTGCTCGCGTCCTGCGTTGGCAGCAATACCATCATTTCGGGGAGGCGTGGCTCATGGACGGTCGTAGACGGCTTGCGCTTCTGTTGTGTATCGCCGTGACGACGGCGCTAGTTGTTTTCGGGCCCTGTGAGGCTGTGACTGCGAGCGATACGGGCAGCCCGGTCTATGTGGCCCTTATCTGGCATAATCACCAGCCCTTCTACAAGAACACCGCTACGGGCATGTACATGATGCCCTGGGTGCGTATGCACGCCGTAAAGGACTACTACGATATGGCGGCGATGCTCAAAGACTATCCGAACGTGCACGCCACGTTCAACCTGGTTCCATCTCTGATTCATCAACTGGACGAGTATTCGGCCGGCGCGAAGGACATCCAGCTAATCCTGACTGAGAAACCCGCTTGCGAGCTGACGCAGGACGACAAGGACTTCATGCTCAGGCGTTTCTTCGATGCCAATTGGGACAACATCATCAAGAGGTACCCTCGCTACTGGGAACTGCTTCAGCTACGGGGCACTTACGTGAGTGACGAATCGATTGCTCAGGCTATCGTGAACTACACTGAGCAGGACTTCCGAGATCTCGCGGTCTGGTTCAACCTGGCGTGGCTTGATCCTGACTTCATTGAGGCCGATCCGACTATGAACGAGCTCGTGCACAAGGCGCGGGGGTTCACCGAGGCCGAGAAGCAACTGGTGGTGGCGAAGCACGCAGAGATCATCAGAGAGGTAGTCCCGCTCTATCGGCAGATGCAGCAGTCCGGCCAGATTGAGGTTACGACCACGCCGTTCTACCATCCCATCATGCCGCTACTCTACGATACTGACCTTGCGAGAATCGCCAGCCCCAAGCTGAATCTGCCGGCTGAGGGGTTCGCCCGCCCGGAGGATGTCGAAGCCCAGCTGGGCCTGGCGGTGGACTTCTATCAGTCGCACTTCGGAGCTCGGCCGCGCGGGCTGTGGCCATCGGAGCAGGCAGTGGGGCAGAAGATAGTCGACATCGTGCACAGCGCCGGGTTCGACTGGATGGTGTCGAGCGAGGGAGTGCTGGCGAGATCGCTCGGAGTGGCTCTGCGAGACGGAGCCGGAAACGTGTCGAGGCCGGACCTGCTCTATCGTCCCTACATAATAGAGGAAGACGGTAAGCAGGTGACTATCTTGTTCCGCGACATCGTGCTCTCTGACAAGATAGGCTTCAGTTACTCGGGCATGACCGGGCGAGCGGCGGCACGCGACCTAGTGAACTACCTGAGGAAGGTCAAGGCGGACCTTGCGGGGGTCGCTGGGCCGCATATAGTGACTATCGCTCTCGATGGCGAGAACTGCTGGGAGTACTATGCCAACGACGGCAAGGAGTTCTTGCACACGCTGTACGAGGCCCTGAATACCGATACCGACTTCCGGGCAGTGACGGTGGAGGAGTATCTGGCCGTCAACCCCGCTACGGACCGCATTCCGGTGCTCCACACCGGTTCGTGGATTTCCGACAATCTTGAGACGTGGATCGGCGAGGCAGAAGAGAACCGTGCTTGGGACTACCTTGCCAAGGCACGCAAGGCGCTGGAGGAGGCCACGGCATCAAACAGCGCTCCGCTGGACGACGGCGCTGTGTGCGAACCGCCCGGCGGGCAGCTGGGGCGCGCGTGGGATGAGATGTATGCGGCGGAAGGCTCCGATTGGTTCTGGTGGTATGGCGACGACCAGTCGTCCGGAAACGATGAGGCCTTCGACGAGCTGTTCAGGATCCATCTCCAGAACGTCTATAGTTACCTGGGCCTGCCCGTTCCGGGATACCTCTACCTGCCCATCATTCCGAAGCGGCCGGCGGTGGCGGAAGACAAGATAACCGGGATCATGAAGGACGCCGTCATGGACGGCATGGTGGGTTGGGGTGAGTGGGAGAAGGCGTCGTTCTACCGTGGCGACGGTGTCGATGGCATCGACGGCGCGACGCCCGTTTTCGAATCGCTGCGAGTGGGGGTAGATACCGGCAATCTGTACGCACGCCTGACGGCCGATGGCGGATTCGAGGCGCTGTGCGGTCAGGATATGCAGATAGCCGTCTACATAAGCACCCCGCGCAGAGGAGAAGTCAACGCCTTGCCCAGATGGAGCGGTGAGGGGCTGGACGCCACTGTGCTCGGCTTTCCGCTGGGGGCAGAGGTCATGGTGGACTTTTCGAACATCGCGAGGCGCGGGCGCGCCGGGGCGCGTCTGGCGTCTGCGACTGGCGACGGTAGGTGGGTGGACGCAGGGGAACTTGCGGCCGCGTCGGTTGGCAACGCGCTGGAGATCGCAGTGCCTTTCGATGTGCTCGGCATACGGGGCGGCGATACCGCAGTGCTCGCGGCGGTGGCGACGCGCGGAGGGCGGAATGTGGACGTGATCCCATCCGGCGGGCCGGCCGAGTTCAAAGCGCCTGTAGTGAGCGTGGGCAAGCGTCTCTTCCTGCTCGAGGATGCGCAGGGCGATGACCACGGCCCGGGCAGCTACACCTACCCGACGAACGCGGTGTTTACCCCGAACTGCTTCGACATGGTATCCTTCGAGTGCCGCGAGGGCGATGATGAGGTTACCTTCAACGTCAAGCTGGCATCGGAGATCACAAACCCATGGAGCTCAGGCATCGGTCTTTCGGTGCAGACCATAGACATCTACATCGATACCGACCATGAGCTCGGTTCGGGGCTGACCGAGGCCCTGGGAGGCAGAAGGGTCGAGTTCGAGCCCGAGTGCGCATGGGAGTACGCCGTCTGGGTGGAAGGATGGAACCAGAAGGTGTTTGCGGCGGATGGTTCCGAGGTCGGCGGGATAACCGCGGCTGTAGATTCAGTCAACAACGTGGTGTCGATCAGCGTGCCCAAATCCATCATTGGATCCCCTCAGCCGGGCTGGGGATTCCAGGTGTTCGTGCTCGGGCAGGAAGGATTCCCGGTCCAGGGCAACCTGCGCGTGCGCGAAGTGATGGAACAGGCGGCTGAGTGGAGGTTTGGCGGCGGCGATGACGGCATGTACGATCCCAATGTCATCGACATGCTGGTTCCCGCAGGGCGAGTGCAGGAGGATATACTCGGAGCTTACGACGTGAAGGCCAAGAAGCTTGCGGAAGTGCCGATGGTGTATCCCGGCTTCGAGTAGGGAGCTGTATGCCAGGGCAAATGGCCGGACGACGCGGCTGCCGGCGTGGGCGGGCAGCGCGCGGCGTCCGGCCACTTCTGCTTCGGGCGTGTTGCCGTGTATGCTCTTTAAAGTCATTTACCTGAGATGTTGATCTCGCCCATCGACACCCTGATTCTGAGGTCCCCGGTTGGCTGTCCTTCGCCGAGAATGCCGACCGCGGACGACTTCATCGCCTCAGACTTGCGCTCAGTGACAGGCAGATTAGTGTTCACCTGTCCTGCGTTGGTAGCGGCATCTAGCCTGACGCAGGTAGACCGGGGAACTGTCATCTGCACCCTGCCGGCTGAGACTTCTACGTAGTTCCGTGTGCCGAGTGATCCTTCGAACTCGATGTCTCCCATCGATGTAGTGAGCGATAACTCCTCCTTGATTGCCGCATTAGTCACTGAGATGCGTCCGGCCGATGTTCCGATTGTAAGGTTTCCGGTGATGGATCGGGCGTCAATGCTGCCCACATCGACATGGGTTTCGACCATCCCCGTCAAGCCGTCGAGTGTAACCTTGCCTGCTGAGGTCCGTAGATCGACGGCTAGCCCCGACGGCACTCTGAGCACTATGTTTGTGCCTCCCCCGTTCGGGCCTGCCACGTCCGGCGATGAAGGTTCAGGCCGCATCACCGAGCCGACGACCCGAACCATGTCTCCGTCCTGCACCGCGTCTAGACACACGTAGCGTAGACGGTCCTGGGCGATCTGATTCGAGGGGCCATATGCAATCAACTCGCCATCGATGCTGATCTCGTTATCATGGGTTCCTGTTACGGTGATGTTGCCAACTCTCGCCTCAACTTGTATGCTTCGGATCCCGTCAGCGCCGAACTCCTTGTGAAAAGAATCATCTACCGCCCTAAACGAGCCCTCGTATCCGACGCCGGAGAGAAACTCATCGGCGTACTTACTGGCAAGCAACCTGCTGCCATGTATCCAAGGATGGGTGGTACTCGCGATGAACGCAAGGCCTATGAGCATTGCGAGAACGATGGCTCTCCTGGAATACATTCATGCGTCCCTCCTTACGCGTCGACTTCCGACTCAAGGATTTTGCCTGCGACGAGGAGCAGGACTGCTGTTATCGCAAGGGTCGGCCATAGTGGCAGCAATGGCACTGCAATCTGGCCTACCACTGGTCTGCTGCTGTCGAAGGCCACAATCTTCGGATTGGGCAGGAAAGAGGCGATGTACATTGCATGTGGCCCGAATGAGAAGCAGAGATACCACACCAGCACGTGTACGATCACCGCTATCAAGCCGGAGATCCTGGGCACGAAGGCGCCGATGACAAACGAGAACATCCCTACAGCGACCATGAAACTCATGCCCAGAATGGCGGATATCGTGGCCCAAGCGGCACTCGTCCAGAACTCCCGTGTCTTTGTCCAGGCTCTGAAGACGGGGTCGTGTGCCACCATCTCCCCAAGGCCCGGCGTCCTGTTGATAACAAGCCAGACCCCGACAACCGATACCAGAGTGACGAGCGCCAAGTTGAGCACAATCACAGCATGTTTCGCGGTGAGCAGTTCAGTGCCGCTCATCGGGTAGGACAGAGTTCGCATCGAGGTGTGTGACTGCCATTCGCTGCGCATAGCGAGATAGCCGGACACCACTGTGGCAATGGCCACGCCTGCGAGTGGGAGCATGCTTGAGTGACCACGTTGTCGTCTTGATCCCGAGCCACACGTCGAGCGCCACGACTGCCGCTATTGCCACCGCAAGGAGCGTCCACGTGCCGCGCCATTCCTTGCCAACCATACTCCACCAACGCTTCACCTCAGCACACCTCCGCGAAGATCTCATTCAGCGACTTGCCCCGCTTGGCCCGGAGTTCGTCGGCGTAGCCCGAAAGCACGATCTGTCCATCTGACAAGAACACCACGTCTTCGAACAACTTCTCCGACTCCAGCACCTCGTGGGTGGATATGACTATCGTTTGCTCCCCCGCGCGGTATCGAGAGGCTATGGTCTCCAGGATAGCGGCGCGCGACGGCGGGTCGATTCCCGCGAGTGGTTCATCCATCAGCACCAACCCTGCCCGGCGTGACATTGCCAGCGCCAGCTTGAGACGGCCACGCTGCCCCTTGGAGAGCGAGGAGATCTTGTTGTCCGGGTCAAGCTTCAGCTCTCTGAGAAGGTCCATAGCATCAGATACGTCCATATCGCTGAACATAGAGCTTTCGAACGCGACGGCCTGCCGCGCGGTCATCCAGGAGTAGAAGGTGTCGTTTTCGGGGACGAAGGCGGTGAGGCCTTTGGTCGCCGTGGACACATCTCTTCCCATCACGTGGACCCTCCCGGTTGTCGGATGGGCCAGCCCAGCGCATATCTTGAGCAGCGTAGACTTTCCGGCGCCGTTGGGCCCGAGGAGGCCGACTATCTTGCCCGGCTCTATCTGGAGACTTATGCCGCGGAGCGCATGGGAACGATAGTACCTCTTCTGGACATTTGCCATCTCAATGGCTAGCATCAGTGAACACCTCCGTCCGGATCCTTCGTGGGTTGGCCGGGGGCCAGTCCATCCGCGACCGTCTGATCAGTCGCTGCCGTCTGGCCGTCTCCGTCTGCGGTTGATGCCTCATCCAGGCCCTGCGACACCAATCCGACGATCTCTTCGTTGGAATAGCGTAGCCGCCTCATCTCGTTTATGAATGACCGCACTGCGGTAGCCGTCACCTCGGATCTGACCTCCTTCGCCAGCCCTGGGCCGGCCTTAATGAATGTGCCCTGGCCCCTTTGCGTTTCGACAATGCCCATTCTCTCGAGTTCCATGTAGGCGCGCTGCACCGTGTTGGGGTTGGTCTTGGCGTCTCTGGCCAGATCCCTCACCGACAGCAGCTTATCGCCTGGCGCCAGCGCACCGACTGCCACGTCCCACATAACGCCCTGCATTATCTGCACGTAGATCGGAATTGACTCGTCGAAGTTGATCTGCACTCAGTCTCCTCCTTCCTGTGGCATCTGGCATACGATTCGCCTGACATCGGGTACGCCGTCTGACTGCCGCCGCTCCGCGGCGTGATGTGTTGTGATGCTGTAGCGTAACTGCAGGATCCGTGTCACTGTGGTATAACCCTAGTGCACTAGTGAACTAATACAGTGATATCATGATAAGCTACTCGGGGGAGGGTGTCAAGCCCTAACGTTCCGATTTCCCGGAAGGAGCTTTCGGGGCCCTGCACGAAGCTCATGGGACTCCATGCTCGCTTGCAGGGACCGGGGGAGATGCGCTGCGTTCGGTGATTCTTTATGGCTCAGTCGGCTTGGGGGACCTCGCGCCCGGCTACGGGGATCTCGACTTTGTAGCCATCACTGATGGCGACATCGCGGACGATCGCCGAGAGGCGCTCATTGAGGCGCGTCGGCCTCTGAGGAGCGGGACATCCGGCGACTACGCCCGCATGATTGAGGGTGCGTTCCTTCCGCGGCACATGACCTGCCCGCAAAGCGTGGGCAGGTCGGTGTGGTGGGGCACGAGCTGTTTTCGGCATAATGGAATTGCATAGATCGGCGGTGAAAATGTCACAACGTCGGCTGGCGAAGAAGGCATAGCCACCGCGCCGTATAGAATACCTCCTCAGATTAGGTTGCGA
>JAGVTS010000007.1 GCA_019136685.1 Bacillota bacterium
GAGGAAAGAATCAGAGTCTCAAATCTTGTCAAGCGGTTCGGGGCATTCACCGCGGTTCACGATGTCAGCTTCACCGTTCACGAGAACGAGTTCTTCTCGCTTCTGGGCCCCTCCGGATGCGGGAAGACCACAACGCTGCGTTGCATTTCAGGACTAGAGCAGCCCACGGAGGGCGAAGTATACATCAGCAGTCAGCTGGTGACTTCACCGGCGAGAAGCGTAATGGTCCCGCCGGAGCGCCGCGGAATCGGGATGGTCTTTCAGAACTACGCCGTGTGGCCGCACATGACAGTCGAACAGAACATGTCCTACCCGCTCCGACTGGCTAGAAAGACCAGAGAGCACATCAACGCCAAGATGGCCTACTTGATGGATCTTCTTGAGCTTGAGGGCCTCGAGAAGAGGTACCCTTCAGAGCTGTCCGGCGGGCAGCAGCAGCGGGTTGCGCTGGGAAGAGCTCTTTCCACCGACCCGAAGGTAATGCTGCTTGACGAACCCCTCTCCAACCTCGACGCGAAACTCCGAGAGCAGATGCGGTTTGAGCTCAAAGACCTTCAGCGGAAGACGGGAATATCCATTCTCTACGTCACACATGATCAAGTTGAGGCCATGGCCATGTCCGACCGAGTTGCCGTCATGAATGCAGGCACGGTAGTGCAGGAAGGCGCTCCGCATGACATATACGCGAATCCCACCGACAAGTTCGTCGCCGATTTCATCGGAACCATGAACTTCGTTCCCGGCACAGTGGTCAGCGCGACAGAACAGGGCGCCATCGTTCGCCTGCGCAGCGGGGCAGAAGTCAGCGTGCGAGGGTCATCGCCCAAGACGGGAAGCTGCACCCTAGCAATCCGACCTGAAGACATTGCGCTGGGAACTGAACGCGGGGTGGAGTGCGAGGTAGACGTGAGGATATTCCTCGGCAACGTCATAGAATACCGGGTGCGGATCGGGGACGACCTCTTCAGAGTCCAGACCAGCGCCTCCATGAGGCTCGAGCCAGGAGACTGTGCTCGTGCGATCATTCAGCACGCACTGGTCTTCCCGGAGTAACACGGGCCCTGCGACCCGAAAGCGCCATCTGAGAAAACGAAATGTGGGAGTGACGCGGAGTGCAAACTAAGCTTTCTTTGCAGCAAGCTCTGAGGCAATGCTACAGCCGGGGAGAGATGGACTACTGGATGGCCCCTCTGATCCGCGTCGTTGGCGGGAAACCCGTCGGCAAGATAGGGAATGGAGACTCCCTCTTCTTCTGCTGCAGGCGCGGAGACCGCGAGACGCAGCTTACTGAGGCCTTTGCAGATCCGGGCTTCGGTCACTTCGAAGTGGAGCCCATGCCCGATCTGGCCGTTGTGCCTCTCGTGCAGTTTCATGAAAAGTTCGCCGACCTACCCACCATTTTCCCGGTTCTTCGTCCTGCCGGGACTATGGGCGAGGCTCTAGGTTTGGCCGGCGTAGCTCAGACCCGCATCGCCGAATCGGAAAAGGCAGCACACGTGACCTTCTTCTTCAACGGAAGACGCGTTGCGCCATACTCCAATGAACAGTGGGTCACTGTGCCGAGCCCACACTCGTCCGAGTTTCTGTCGAAGCCGGCCACAAGCACGATGGAGGTCGCCTTCGAGGTTGAGCGCGCGATGGTCGTCGCCCACATCGAGGCCGAGGCACGAGATAGGCACTTCATACTCGTCAACTTAGCTGCCGGAGACATCATCGGGCATCTGGACGACTGGGATGCCAACATACTATGCGCTGAGGCAGTAGACCAGGCTCTCAGCAAGATATGCACGAGTGCGGCAGAACATGGTTACGTGGTGGCTGTAACTGCAGACCACGGGCTTCTGGAGAGGTTCGTGAACGAGGACGGCAGCCACAATCTCAGTCATACCAGGAGTCGCGTGCCTTTTGGTCTGGTGCTGCCGCCGGGGGGATCGCCCGCGCAGCTATACGCGGCTGACGATGCCACATTGGCCGACGTGGCGCCCACGTTGCTCAGCATGATGGGAATACCTGTGCCCGATGGGATGACCGGTAAGTGCCGTGGCGCCTTCCAAGGAATCTACGGCAAGGTTGTCATGGTAGTCTTGGACGGTTGGGGCATAGGCGTCGATGATCCGGCGGTAAACCCGATCGTGACTGCCAACACTCCATGCATGGATCGAATCGCAAATCAAGGCCCATATATTACTCTCGCGGCTGCCGGATTGGCCGTCGGTCTTCCGGAGGGAAGATCCGGCAACTCGGAAACCGGACATCTGACTCTGGGGGCCGGAAGGGTAGTTCCCCAGGATGAGCTGCGAATCGGGCAGGCTATCCGGGATGGAGAACTGAAGGAAAACGAGGCAGTGAACTACGGCTTCGACTCGGCGAGGAAACACGGCGGAGACGTGCACGTGATCATGATGCTGTCAGAGCGAAGCTCCCATGGAAACATGGATGAGGCGCTTGCAGTACTGCAAGCGGCAGTACACAGGGGAATCACGAAGGCGTGGCTTCACGTGATTCTGGACGGCCGGAGTAGCCCCCCACAGGGAGCAGTCGACATGCTGGAGCTCCTCGCAGCAAGGATTCCCCCGGGCATACGCGCGGAAGCCGTCACAGCGATGGGTCGCGCATACGCTCTCGACCGCAGCGGCAGCTATCGTGAGAAGACGCAAGTTGCATACAGAGCTCTGGTAGAGGGAGAGGGGCGCAAGTACTAGGTGTGTTTCGGCCGCAGCGTCGCGACGCGCTCCGCTGCGGCCGATCATGTCTTTGCTCAAGAGTCTTTGCCTGGCTCGCCTTACGTTATGCGTTATCCGAACAACCCGCCCTTAGCAGCGCTGCTCAGCCTGTTCATTGCGAACAGCGTGATCACGCCCACCACTATGAGGATGAACCCGAGCGCCGCTGCGTCTCCATGGGTGCCTCCCGTGTAGAAGGTGAATATCCCCATTGTCATGGTCTCCCAGCCTGGGATCGATAGCAAGAGCGTAGCTGCGCTCTCCTGTATGGACGTCATGAATGAGAACAGCGCCCCTGCCAGTACTCCCTTCCAGATCAGCGGGAACGTGATGTCCTTGAAGGTCTTCATCCCTCCCGCCCCTACGGATTGAGCCGCCTCTTCCATCGAACGGTGCACTACCAGTAGAGAGCTATAGGACGACCGCACAGTGTACGGGAGTCGCCTCACAGCCAGCACTATGGGGAGTATGATCCAGATGTTCGCGAGCGGTACGCTAAACAGAATCGGATTGTTGAATGCCCTGATGTAGGCGATGCCGAGTGCAGTGCCCGGCAGAGCCAGCACTAGCATTGTCAGGACGTCCAGCGCCCCGCGGGTGCGCATCTGAGTTCTGGCCATGATCCACGATACCGGCACTCCGATCAGGATACACATGATGATAGCCAGTATGCAGAATTGGAAAGTGTTGATGATGTAGCCCGGCGCGTACAGCAACACCTTCTCATAATGGACCATGGTCCATGACGTGGGCAGCGGCGACATGGACCAACTTCGGGCAAATGAGGCCAGGCCAACGCCGATATAAGGTATGAAACTCACGAGCAGGAGCAGGATCAGGAACACCAAGGCCAGCGCCGCCCATTTGCCCTTGAGAGGTTTCCGCTCCACGGCTCTGTACGAGAGAGTACTGTAGTCTTTCATCGATACGTACTTCTTGGCTATCAACAGGAACACTATCGATAGCACTACCATGACGGCGCCCACTGTGATACCCATCTTGAACAGGTGTCTATCAGTGAACTGCTGGATGTCCATGTACGCCAGCGGAGCTATGAAATTCGTCAGGCCTACCACCATGGGAGCGGCAAAGTCTGCGAATGCTCCGATAAACACCAGGAGCGCCCCGGTAACAAAGCCCGGTATGGTCAGTGGAATAGTCACATCAAAGAGGCGCTTGAGGCCTATGGATCCGACGCTCTCTGCCGCTTCCTCCAGCGAGGCATCAATCTTGCTGAGCGAATCCAGTACGTTTAGCGTAATGAGCGGGAACAGGTGACACGTCTCCACCAGCAACAGCCCGTGCCATCCATAGACGAAGTTGAATGGCAAGTGATCATACAGCCAGTTCGACATGAAAGGCCACGATCTCTCCAGACCCTCTGCCAGCTGGTAGAAGAGTTCGTTCACGGTGCCCCCTCTGCCGAGTATGAAGATGAAACCCAACACACCTACTAGAGGAGGCATTACTATAGGTACGGTAGTAAGGAAGCTGAAGGCCTTCCTGCCGGGAAAATCGTACCTAACAAGAAGGTAAGCCACGGTAAAGCCGATGATCGACGTGGTGATCACCGTAGCAAACCCTAGAAGCAGGGAGTTAGACAGGGCTTTCATGTACAGCCTGTCTCTGAACACATCCACGAAGAACTTCACCGAGAAGGCCTGCCGCGGCAACCGCTTGATCTCCTGAATCAAAGCCCGGGCCTCTTTGGCTTCTGCTAGGGCAGCCTCCGGATCGTGCTGAAGTTCGGCCATCACTGCCGCTTCCTGTGCCACACGGTCCTGAGCATTCCGCCACTTGGCTATCAGCTCATCTTGGGAAAACGTGGCCCTGCCGAGCGCTTCCATCATGCGGTCGATCACGTCTATAGACCTATTTAGCTGGAGCGTTATATCGTGGGCAACCGCTGAAGCGCCTTCCATCTCGCCGGCGCGCACCCTCTCCTCAAGCAGATCGGTGGTGAGAACGACTTCGTTAAGCGCGGAAAGTTGTACGTCTGCAGTCGAGAACGAGTCGACGAATAGTCTCACGAGGGGGAATATGACGAACACGAGCAGGAACAGATATATCGGCCATACCCACGGATTGGAGGCCTTGAGCCATCTTCTGAAACCTATCATGGTCTTCCCTGAAGACATTGAACAACCACCTGCCTGTCCATGGTCGGGGTCAGTATGTCAGTCGGGTATGACAAGCGCAGCAGACTTCGGGAAAGAAAAATACACATCACTGCCCCAGCCCAGTTCCTCATGTCGAAGAGGATTCTTGATGTCGGCCTTGAGTAGGACCCCAGCCGGATGCTCCATTTCGTAGCGCAGCGTATTCCCCATGTAGCTGGCAAAACCGATCTTGCCGTGTATGTGGTTGTCCTGCAAAGAAGGCTGCGCAGTGTGGACTTCCACGTTTTCGGGCCGAAATGCCACAGTGCACTTCTCTCCAGGCTTCACGGCAGAGTGGCTGAACCCCCTGATTGTGCCTAGCTCTGTCACAACTGTGATGTCTTCGCCAACTGCCTCGACCGTGCCGGGCACAAGGTTATTGGTACCGATGAAGTCGGCCACAAAGCGCGTTGACGGTTTCTCATAGAGATCATGCGGCGTGCCGATCTGGACCAACTTGCCGTCGCACATTATGCCGATGCGGTCGGAGAGTGTGAGGGCTTCTTCCTGATCATGCGTGACATACACCGTGGTGATGCCCAATGACTGCTGCAGTTTGCGGATCTCTGCGCGCACTGATCCTCGGATCTTGGCATCCAGGTTGGATAAGGGTTCATCCAGGAGCAGTACGTCCGGATTAAGCGCCAGAGCTCTTGCTAGTGCCACGCGCTGCTGCTGACCTCCTGAAAGCTGCCCCGGATAGCGAGCCTCGTACCCAACCAGCCCCACCTTGGCGAGAGCTTCATTGACCATCGCAGGCCACTCGGACTTGGGCGCTTTCTTGAACTGCAGTCCGTATGCTACATTCCTGTACACTGTCATGTGAGGCCACAGGGCGTAGTTTTGGAACACCATCCCGATATTCCGCTTGGATGTGGGGATTTCCTGGACCTCACGGTCGCCGAACATGATCTTGCCCTCGTTGGGGACGTAGAACCCGGCGATAAGGCGCAGAGTGGTTGTCTTGCCACAGCCCGAAGGTCCGAGCAAGGTGAAGAGTTCGCCGTCTCTTATGTGCAGATCTACTCGGCTCAGCGCTTCAACATTCTTGAACCTCTTCGTGACCCCAGTTAGCCTGATATCCATGCACTTCACCTCAAGTCAAGCGACTACCAAAGTAAACCCACGGGCGAGGCAAGCTCGCCCGCAGGCTCTCGGAAATCCATACGGCCAAAGGGACTAGGAACGAAGACTAATACTTGGCCTTCAGGGCGTCCAGCTTCCCAAAGATGTTCTCTCTGAAGTACTTGTTCACGTCGCTCTCTCTGCTCTGCGACAATGCGTTATCGTAAGTGTTCTCCACAGTGCCTTCAAAGTAGCTCCTCCGGCCTCCGTAGAACGTGACTGCAAGCTCAGCTGTGGATCCGGGGGCGCCTTCCACCCTCATCTCGGGCACTACCGGGAACAGGCCGCGATCGATGAATAGCCTCTGACCCTCGTCGGTGAGCAGGAACTCGATGAAAGCCTTAGCGGCATTGGGGTTCTTGCAGTTCTTGATTATGCCGATAGGCTCGGGCGTGACATATGCTCCCGGCGGTGCGATGAACCTGATGTCGGCGCCGTTGAGGAAGTTCTCAAACGCCATGTAGCTAGGAACGGCGAAGCCCAGTGCGTACTCGCCCTTGGCTACCACGCCGGGAACGTCGCCTGACTTCGCGACGAACTGGCCGGTGTAGGCGCCCAGCTTGGAGAGCCATTCCCAGCCCTTGTCCCAGCCGTACTTCTGCAGAATCACTTCGTAAGTCGCATGGTTCGAACTGGAGTTGTCAGGCGTGCACTGAGCGATCTGGCCCTTGAACTTGGGATTGCCCAACATGTCTTCCCATGTTTTGGGCGGGGTGGCGCGCAGTCGCCTTGTAACCAGTCCCTCGTTGAACACGATACCGTAGGGCTCAAGTGCAGTGCCGGTCCAGAAACCCTTGGGGTCCTTAAGCGGCATGGGCTTGGGAGTGCCCATAGTATCCGGTATGCGATCCAGCAACGCCTTGGGGGCCTCATGCTTTATCAGGAATCCGTCGGCTGCCAACATGTCATAGAGCACCGTCTCGCCGCCCCAAATTACGTCGGCCTGCGGATTGGCGCCCCACTCGCGGATCAGGCCTACCGCCAGCTGAGTGCCTTTAGCGGTATAGTTGGTCTTCACATCGATACCGTACTTCGCCTTCGCCCACACCTTGAAAGCATCGAGTGCAGCTACGCTCACGAAACTCGCAACGGGGGTGATCAAGCTAAGTTCAGCCTCGATCTTCGCCGGTGCGGCCGCAAGCGTTGCTGACGCCATCATGATGACCGCCAAGACTAGCACTAGAAGCCTCTTCATCGGATTACCTCCTTGCAGTATTGTTTCAATCAGCGAACAGTTCCCAAGTTCCATAGATACAACACAATCCCGATGTCTCCCTGCAGGTAAAATGCATCTAGCTTCGGTAGTGCCGCTGGCTGCCCTGCTGGATGTCAGCCAACGGCTAGCTGCGTACCGCCAACACATCGCCTCCATTCATCTCAACCCACGTGCCTCCGCAAAGCACGGCCAACTGCCTGCAGATGCCATCGATATAAGGAGAACAAGGGCGCACAAATGAAGCACAGCGGCTTCATGAGTGGCCCTCTCCTTATCTCCATGCCACATTCATCTGACACCTAGGACTCCTATTCGGCACGGGTTTCCATTATCCTGCCGCGGCCCGACAACGATAGCATAGGGGTGCGTGGGCCTTGCTGTTTAGCACTTCTTGGGGTACAGAGCTCGCTCGCCTCCGATGAGTTTCGGCCTAGTGCGGGCCAGAGTGAGATGGGCATCGCCTATCCTGGCGATCTCCAACCGCACCGGAACGGCCACCATTCTCAAATGCATGCCAATGAACGTGTCTCCAATGTCCATTCCTGCGTGGGCCGAGATGCTCTCCACGACTACAGGATCGCTGTACTCCTTCATGGCCGCAGCAGACAGGGCTCCGCCAGCCTTCAGGTGTGGGATCACCGTAACCGGTTGCAAGCCGTAACCGTCAGCGCATTCGCGCTCAATCACCAATGCCCGGTTGAGATGCTCACAACATTGAACGGCCAGGTACAATCGGCTGTCTCTGATGATGGGCAGGAGCCCGGCCATTATCGCTTCGGCAATCTCGGCACTCGACGCGGATCCGATTGCGTGACCTGCCACCTCACTGGTGCTGCACCCGACCACCACGATATCATGAGGCCTCAGCCCAGCTACAGCCAAAAGGCCGCGAAGAGCCTTGGCGGTATCGGATGTTAGGCAAGTCGTCGACTTCTCCAGGTTCATATCGACTACCTCCTATCGGTTCGCATGTAGTACCCGTCAGTCTCAGTATCCCTGTCTCTACTCCCTCGATACGACGTCGCCCATCTCAACAGGCGAGGTGACTGACTCGAATCGGCCAACTACAGCATTTGGGCCGACGCCGATGATCAGGACCAACAGAGTACACACTGCGAAAACGCACAGGAATCCACTCGACCTTCGTGATCCACGAGCCAATAGCCGTAGCCTCCTCGCATGCATGCTG
>JAGVTS010000001.1 GCA_019136685.1 Bacillota bacterium
CCACGCGCGTGAAGTACTTGGAGATGCCGTAGAACGGCTCGATGCGGCCAAGAGCGACGCCAATCGTCCAGTATCCCACAGGATGAGCCTCATGGCGCATGCGGCCTGGAAGCGAGGCATAATGTCTGAGGGCCAGTTGGCCGAACTGCTGAAGATGCGCCGTGTGGAGGTGCGCGACCTGATTGACCAGATTGAGCTTGAGGAACGCGTGACGGATGACCTTCTCAAGCTCCCTCGGTAACGACCTCAGACCGCTGGTCCTCGATACGAGCGTCCTGATTAACCTGCACGCCTGCTCCTACGGAGATCGCGTCTTGACGGCCATCGCAAATGACATTGTTGTGCCTGATGTCGTCGCTGGCGAGCTCGGGCACGAAACGAGCCGACGGAACGGAGATGACAGCTTTCTTCAAAGCCTCATCGATCGCGGCAAGGTGAATATAGTCAGCATGACGGATGCCGAGTACGAGTTGTTCGCCGACCTGTCCAGCGGCTCCCAGTCTCTGGATGACGGAGAGGCAGCAACGATCGCAATCGCTGCGAGCCGCAGTTTCCGAGCGGTTATCGATGAACGAAAGGGCCGCACTAGGGCGGCAACACTCATGAGGGGCGAAGAACCCAGCTGGACTCTGGATCTTCTAACACAACAGAGTGTCGTGCAAATTCTTGGTGAGCTGCAGGCCGCAGACGCCGTCTATCTTGCGCTACGGCATGGGCGAATGCGCATCCCAGCGGAATGCGGCGACGACATCGTGCGATTGATCGGGCGGGATCGCGCTCTTGAATGTCCCTGTCTACCGAACTTCAAAAACCTATCGCAGGAAATAGGAGTTTCGGGACCGTCACAAACACAAGCGAAAATCCACCAGGGCGAAGGCTAAGCATACTCCAAGTCAGGAGCGTCATTGCTGAACATTGACGTAGAATGTCGTTTCGCAAATGCCTGCGAACACCGCCAGTCTGAAACATGGTTCTCGCGGCCATAAATTCACATAACCACAGAGTGATAACATAAATTATGGGAAATAATGGGTGCGAGCATCAGGCAAGCTAATCGCTTTTTCCCGAGAGCACACTTTCCCTCCAATTCTTGCTCATTCATCCTCAAATCCATACGACGTGAATTTTAAAGTCCGGCTGTTTTCGGTCACCGTCCGAACGACACCGTCGGGCGCCCCGTTCGGGATCTTCGCTTCGATCTCGAGCGTGACCTTCACATCGGACCCCATGAGACCGGCCAGATGCGCGATGACCTCGTCGGCAATGCGGCCGGCATCTCGTCCTACGCGTGTGGGATCGAGCGAGACAGTCCCGTAGAAGCGCTTGGGCTGGGTCTGTCCGTTGCCGTTGGTGGGCTTGCTGCCCGCTGTCGTCGGTGCGGCACCTGCGGCAACCGTGCCCCCATTTGTGCCCTCGGACGCTCCTGCGCTTTCGGCGGCCCTCTGCGCCTCTGCCGGGCCGGGCTGGACGAGTAGTCCAGACAGGTTGTCTTCGGTTACGTTGACCATCTGGCCGCAGCGAAGTCCGCGGTATCTGCCTGCCTGCTCGTCAAAAGAGTCGGCAAAAGCAAAAGAATCCTGAGACCATGTGAGCAGCCTCAATCCTTCGCGCATAGCATCGAGTAGAACGCCCGTATTGCGGAGACGCGGCAGATAGAGGTATCTGGCAAAATCCTCGACAACCTGCTTCACAGCGACGTGCTGCCCGCGCCAGAGCGGTATCTTGTCGAGCTCCATCTTAAGGCGCGAAGCTGCAAAGCCAGTAACAAGCAACTCGTCGTTTCGCAGCTTCTTGCTCGCGCGAGCNNNTCTGGGAGGCGCGCGATGACGACGCTGTCAGCGGATGCTTTCTGCGACTCGGCTTGGCGGACCTGATGACTAGTCAGACCGAGGCCTTCTGCCTCGTCGAGGATCGAGTCCCAAGCGACGTATCGCCGAACTGCCTCGTCCAAGTCCTGAAGGCGGATTTTGTCGACTGCCAAGAATGCCAACGTGTTCTGGTAGAGCCTCGGAGCGTTCCCACGTGTTGTTAGTATCTCCTTGGCGGCCGTCTCAGCGGCGTTACCCGCCTCTTTGGAATACGGATGGTCGACACTGAGAACTACAAGCCGTGCGTCCAGCTCATCGGGAACGTCTTGACTGGTGGTCGGCATCGGGTGCACGCGGGAGAAATCGCCTTGTT
>JAGVTS010000087.1 GCA_019136685.1 Bacillota bacterium
GATCGGCCCAGCGTGCGAGCACGCCTGTCTGGCGCATCCTCGCGGCCACAAGCTCCCAATCGATTGACGCCGGTTGGTCGGTGTTGTTCAGGGCCACGACTATGCATGAGCGAGCATTCCCATGGCTGTTCCATCTGGCGTACACGAACGGGCCTTCCGCCCGGTCGGCCATGAGCACAGTGAACTCGCCGCGTCGGAGGGCGCTGTATCGCCGCCTGAGGCGCGCCAGGCCGGCATAGTGGCTCAGGAGCTCCTCATCCCACTCCTGCTTGTTCCATGGCATGCATCGCCTGCAGTCGGGATCGTCGTCGCCTTCCATCCCGATCTCGTCTCCATAGTAGATGTATGGGGTGCCTGGGTAGGTGAACTGGAACGTCGAAGCCAGAAGCACACGCCTCACATCGCCGTCGCACAGGGTCAGAAATCTCGGGCGGTCGTGCGAGCCCAGCAGATTCCACAGAGCGTACTGCACTTGTCGCCTGTAGCGCATTTGCAGGGTGGTCAGGCCGTCGGCGAAGGCATCGGTTCCGATGGCGCCATCCGCGAAGTAGTGCAGGCACAGTTCTCGCCAGGGGTAGTTCATGACTGAGTCCATCTGGTCGCCTCGCAGGAACGGCGTCGCATCGTGCAGTATCTCGCCTACGATCAGGGCCTCGGGCTTGATAGCGCGGATTCGCGTCCGGAACTCGCGCCACAGCCCGGGGTCGACATCGTCCGCAACGTCGAGGCGCCAGCCGTCGATATCCAGCGCGCGCGTCCAGTATTCTGCTGCGCCGATCAGGTAGTCGCGCACCTCGGGATTGTCGGTGCGCAGCTTGGGCATGTCCGATACGTCCATTGCAAACGTCTCGTAGTTGGGCAGGGGATCGGCGCACACTGGCAGCTCATGGATGTTGAACCAGCCGTAATGGGGCGATTCCGCGCCGCGGGCTACTACGTCCTGGAATGGGCCGAAGCTGAATCCCGAGTGGTTGAACACTGCATCGAGGATCACCCGGATGCCCCTGGCGTGGCTTTCGTCTACCAGGCGACGGGCGGTGACCTCGTCGCCGAAATGCGGGTCTAGTTTATAGTAATCGGTGGTGTCGTACTTGTGGTTGGACGGCGCCAGGAATACAGGGGTAAGGTAAATGCACGACACGCCCAGGCTGGACAGGTGGTCGAGTCGATCGATGATGCCGGCCAGGTCGCCGCCGGAGAATGAGTGAGATGTAGGGCGAGTGCCCCACGGATCGACGCCGGGCGGATCGTTCGCCTCATCGCCGTTGGCGAATCTATCGACAAAGATCTGGTACACAACGGCGTCGGCAGCCCAGGCAGGCGGGTCGTCGGCGCCGTAATGGCGCCAGGTGTAAGGGTAATGAAAACACCATGCCCATGGGTTGCGTTCTTCGGGCGTCATGGGCATAGACGATAGGCCGCCTTCTCCGTAATATACCGTGGACTGGCCGTCACTTAGCGCGAAGTAGTACATGAACCGACCGTATTTGAGCCTCATCCGCCCAGACCAGTAGTCGAACAAGGAGTCGCTTCCGACTCGACGGAGGCCGGCTTTCCGGGGCTGCAGGCCAATGGCGTATCTGTCGACATAGAGGAGGCTAACCGACTTCAGGTCGCCTCTGGCCGCCCGAAGGACGACTTCGACCTCGTCTTCACCCACGGGATAAGCCATGGGGTCGTATGGCAGATGCAGCAGCGCGTGTTTGAGCAATCTTCGTTCGACTCCTTTGCCGATCTTTGACTGCTCAGCCCGTAAGCCCCGGGCTAAGTCAGTCTACTACACAATTCTCCCTGGTCGGAGTAACTCCTCTATATTGCTGGTCAGAGAGGCGGGACAGCCGGCATGTGCCTTTGGTCGATAGGCAAACCCATGCCGGGGTGCATATGGTGCACTAGACTCATTCCAGGGAGAGTGATCGGCTATGCCAGATGAGGAGAAGGAAGAGGTGCAGACGCGTCAGGCCCCGCCATGCCCCGGCGGATTCCTGTATGAGATCAAGGCAGGCGACACGTTCTACGCTCTGGCTCGGCGCTACGGGACCACAGTGGAGGCCATCATGTCAGCTAATCCCGGTGTAGACCCGAGGAAGCTTCAGATCGGCCAGCTAGTGTGCATACCAGTGGTCATGCCGCCGGCGCCGCCTCCGATGGTGTGCCCAGGGGGTACACCATACGTCATACAGGCGGGCGATACGTTCTACAGAATCGCGCTTCGGTACGGAACGACCGTTGACGCGCTGATCAGGGCCAACCCAGGCGTTGATCCACGCAATCTCCAGATAGGCCAGGTAATCTGTGTGCCGGTGCCTATTCCGATTCCGCCTCCAGCTGTGTGCCCCGGCGGTGTATTCTACGTGATTCGCGCCGGCGACACGCTGTACACCATCGCTCTGCGCTTTGGCACTACAGTGGACGCCATTCTCGCAGCCAATCCGGGGATCGATCCATATCGCCTACGTGTAGGGCAGACCATTTGCGTTCCGCTGGCCCCAGTTGTGCCCAGGACTTGCGTGATGGCGCTGTCGCCATCGGTTACCGGCCCGGCGCCCACGGCGGGCGGGGCGGTGTGGATGCGAACGGATGTGACTGGTCAGACTCAGATACTGGTCGAAGCGACCAACGTACCCCCGCCGGCGCAGCTAGGCGCCAATTGGTACACGGCCCTGTTCTCCTGGGAACGCACTTCGTTCGAAGTACCGCTGGTGGAAGCGCCGGGAACAGGCGTGTGGGCAGCCACCACAGTCCAATCGCTTCCTGCGCAGTTCTTCGCGGTCGGCAGCGTGAACGTCTATCCTGGCCCCGTTCTTGGAGGGTTGGTAGCTAACTGCAGGTAATCAGCGGGTGGTTGACATGTACTCCACAGGCAGCCCGGATGAAGGGAGCCGCTCCGCCGGCTCCCTCTGATTGCCTCATCCTATGAGTATGCGCTCTTCCGCAAGATGCACTGTGGACGGCTGCCGTTTGCGCTGGGCGAGGGCGATCACGACCGTCAACGGTCCAACGCGTCCCATGAACATCGTGGCCATTATCAGGAGTCGGCCTACGTCCGATAGGCTCGGGGTGATCCCCATGGTGAGCCCTACAGTGCCGAAGGCAGATGTAGTTTCGAACAGCACCTCCAGGAAACGCGCGTTTTCAGTGACCGATAGGATCAGCGTGACCCCGGTTACCAACCCCATTGCCAGTGTGGCAATGGTCATGGCTTTCAGGACTTCATCGTGCGGCAGGCGCCTTTCGTGCATCTCCACGTCGTCTCGTCCTTTGGCGGTGCTGACTACTGAGGCGATGAGTGCCCCGAAGGTCGTGGTCTTTATCCCGCCGCCCGTGGAACTAGGAGATGCGCCGATGAACATCAGGGTGATCATGATGAAAAGCGTTCCGTCTCTCAGCTTGCTGATATCCAAAGTGTTGAAACCCGCTGTGCGCGGGGTGATCGACTGAAAAACCGCCCCAAGCAGCTTGCCTGTCCAGGTAAGGGGCTTGAGCGAATTTGGGTTGGAAATCTCCAGCCCGAGTATGGCGAGCGCGGCGCCGAGCAGCAGAATCCCCGTGACCTGAAGCACCAACCGCGTGTGGAGGGAGAGCCGATTTCCTCGGTGATGCCCAATCAGTTCGATGATTACCGGGAACCCCAGGCCGCCTGTGACTATTAGCGAGCCGATTGTCAGCACGATCACAGGGTCAGATTGCCAGCCGGTAAGACTGGTGAAAGGCCCGGTCATCGTGCCGAAAAGGTCGAACCCGGCGTTACAAAAGGCCGACACCGAATGGAATATCCCGTAATATGCGGACTTGCCCAGCGGGAATTGGGCCGAGAAGCGCAGGCACAGGATGAAGGCTCCGATGCCTTCGACGATCACTGTCGTAAGGAACAAGTACCTGGTCAGACGCACAAGCCCCGCCAGTGTGAACTGGTTGAGCGATTCTTGTAGCACAAGCCGACCCCGTAAGGTGATTCGTCTTCCAAGTACCAGGGCCATCATTGTAGCCATGGCCATGAAGCCGAGCCCGCCCACTTGAATGAGGAGAAGCACCACAACCTGCCCGAAGAGCGAGTACGTCGTCGCGGTATCTACAACTACTAGGCCTGTGACGCAGGTTGCGGATGTCGCGGTGAACAAGGCGTCGACGTAGCGAACGCCTTCGCCGCTTCGAGATGCTGCAGGCAGCGATAGCAGGATAGAACCCAGCAGGATCACGGCGCCAAAGCCCATGACAAGGAACTGCGACGGGTTGAACCTCATGCTTCGCGTCCTGCCGGCAAATCCATTGACGCCAGCCATCGGATACCCTTCCTTCAACACATTCAAGCTGCCGTGCTCGTTTGCGCTCGAACGCACACAATGCTATCATTGCTCTAGATAGGTGTCAATTTGCCTTGACCATCCGGCTCAGGCCATGTTAGAATCAAAAAGCGGTATGGTGGATGTAGCTCAGGTGGCTAGAGCATCAGATTGTGGCTCTGAGGGTCGTGGGTTCAAGTCCCATCATCCACCCCATGAGGTTTGGGCCCCGGCGGTTCCGGGGCTTTTTCTTTACAGTCATTTTCACTTGTGCTATACTTTGACGCGGTTATGAAGCGTGCGCCCGTAGCTCAGCCGGATAGAGCGATGGACTTCGAATCCATAGGCCGCAGGTTCGAGCCCTGCCGGGCGCGCCATTATAGGTTGCCGTTGTTGATTGCCGGCGGGTTTGCGGTGGGTGGCATACAGCGCGCTATGGCTGTTCTGTCCCGGTTATCGCTGTGAGAGGCGCGTGCCGGGGCATACTATTTAGAAGCGCATTTTGCGGAGGAATCATCTGGCGGACCGTCGAATAGGTTACCCGAAGGACGCTCGGGGAAACGAGGTGTACCATGTATAAGGCTAGTGTAGTCGGAGTTGACGAAGAACGTACAACCCTGGAAATAACCGTTGAGGAACCGCGTGTTCGCGAAGCCGTGGCACGCGCCGTGCGCCGGGTTGGGGCACGGGTATCCATACCCGGGTTCCGCAAGGGAAAAGCGCCTCGCGCGGTGCTCGAGCGATTCGTGAGCCGGGAGGCTATATATGACGAGGCCATCCAGGATGTCGCTCCCGAGGCGTACTCCGCAGCTCTTAGTGAGACGGGCCTGAGGCCCCTTGACGAGCCGGAGTTTGACGGGCTCAACGATGCTGAGCTGGAAAACGGCGAGCCGCTGGTATTCAAGGTAAAGTTTACGGCCAGTCCCGAGGTTAAACTGGGCGATTACAGCGCCATCAAGCTCGACCGTGAACAGCGCGAAATCACCGATGAGGATGTGGATCGAGCGCTCGAAAGCCTGCGCCAGCAGCGGGCCGAATACGTGCCGACTGAGCGCGCGACGGTGGAAACGGACGATCTGATCACTGCCGACATCGATGGATATGTCGACGGCGAGTTGGCGGACTCCTTCTCCGCACACGATCTTGAAGTCATAGTGGGGTCCGGTCAGCTGATTCCGGGTCTCGACGAGAAGATCGCGGGCATGAACGTGGATGTGCCGCAGGAGTTCGTGGTTAACCTGCCCGAAACCTCGGAAGGCGAGGAAACCGTCGACCGCGATGTGACGTTTAGGGTATCAGTGAGGGACATCAAGGCTAAGCAACTTCCTGATCTCGACGACGATTTCGCCAAGGACATTGGAGGCGTAGACACCCTGACGGGGCTGCGCGACAGGATAATGCATTCGCTGCGCCACCGGGCGCTGGACGACGCGATTATGGACCTTTCAAGACGCGCTCTATCGTCCCTGGCGACGACGTCCGAGGTTGACATACCCAGGCTATTGATCGACCGCGAGGCCGATGAGGAGCTGGAGGGGCTGAAGCGTAGGCTTGCCGATCAGGGCCTTACATGGGAGCAGTACCTCACAGCCAGGGGCAAGTCGGAAGATGAAATTCGCGAAGAGCTTCGGGAGGCTGCGCCGGGGTCGGTCAAAACCAAGCTCGTAGTGGATGCGCTGGCCGAGAAGGAAGGGCTCATGCCCACCGACGATGAGGTGAGCATGTCGGTATACCGGATGGGCTTCGATGCGCTGGGCGATGACAAGGCCAGGCTGCGCAAGCTGATATCGGATCCGGATATGCGCCGCGCGGCAAGTGAGATGCTGGTCAATGCGAAAGTCATGGCGTTCCTTGGCCACTCATGCGACGCTGACCCCGAAAGCGCCCGATGCGACGAGTGTGAGGCCGATGCCGAGGCGCCGACCTCTGATGCCGACGAGCTTGAGGCGCATGATTCTGAGGGAGAAGCACAAGAATAACGTGGACTGCGGCATGGGCGGCGGGACACGCGAATTGGAACGAATGTTGCTCGCAGGAGGTGATGGCGATGACCCTGATACCCATAGTTGTTGAACAGACCAGTCGCGGTGAGCGGGCCTACGACATATATTCCAGGCTTCTCAAAGACAGGATCGTCTTCATTGGAGGCCCGATTGACGATAGCATGGCGAACCTGGTCATTGCGCAGATGCTGTTTCTCCAGGGCGAAGATCCTGATAAGGACATCAACCTTTACGTCAATAGCCCGGGCGGGTCTGTGACGAGCGGGCTTGCGATATACGATACGATGCAGTACGTGAAACCTCAAGTTTCCACGGTGTGTGTGGGTCTTGCGGCCAGCATGGCAGCTGTGCTATTGGCGGCAGGCGCGAAGGGGAAGCGGTATGCCCTTCCGTATTCGCGTATCATGATACACCAGCCGGCCGGCGGCACATCGGGTCAGGCTACCGACATCGAGATCCAGGCACGAGAGATCCTGCGCATCAAGAAGATCACTCACGAGATTCTTGCGCGTCACACAGGGCAACCTGTTGATCGCATTGAGCAGGATACCGAGCGCGACTACTACATGTCCGCCCAGGAGGCCAAGGACTACGGCATCATCGACAACATCTTCGAGGGCAAGGCCGGCAAGCCCTAGCCGAGAGGTGGTCACATGTTCAAGTACACCGACGACAAGAACCAGCTCAAGTGCTCGTTTTGCGGCAAGGCCCAGGAGCAGGTGAAGAAGCTCATCGCAGGGCCCGGAGTGTACATCTGCGATGAGTGCATTGAGCTGTGTAACGAGATAATAGACGAGGAGACGGGAGGCCCTTCCGGGGTTGATGTCACGGAAATCCCCAAACCCCATGAGATCAGGGCCGTTCTCGACGAGTACGTAATCGGGCAGGACGACGCCAAGAAGACTCTGTCTGTGGCGGTGTATAACCACTACAAGCGGATCAACGTGAGTTCCCGCATGGACGACGTCGAGCTGCAGAAGAGCAACGTCATGCTGCTCGGGCCCACGGGGTGCGGCAAGACGCTCCTAGCTCAAACGCTCGCCAAGATCCTGAATGTGCCTTTCGCCATCGCCGACGCCACATCGCTTACAGAAGCTGGCTATGTCGGCGAGGATGTGGAGAACATACTGCTCAAGCTGATTCAGAACGCCGACTACGACATCGAGCGAGCTGAACGCGGCATCGTCTACATCGACGAAGTCGACAAGATCGCCCGCAAGTCGGAGAACCCGTCGATTACCCGCGACGTCTCAGGGGAAGGCGTTCAGCAGGCGCTGCTCAAGATCTTGGAGGGCACTGTTGCCAGCGTTCCGCCGCAGGGCGGGCGGAAGCACCCGCATCAGGAGTTCATACAGCTCGACACCACGAACATCTTGTTCATCTGCGGCGGCGCGTTCGAGGGGATCGACAAGATCATCGAGAACCGCATTGGCCGCAAGACGCTGGGGTTCGGGGCTGAAGTGAGGCCGAAGGTCGACCGCAAGATCGGCGATATCCTGCGGCAGATAATGCCCGAGGACCTACTGCGGTACGGGTTGATCCCGGAGTTTGTGGGCAGGCTTCCGGTTGTGGTTCCCCTCGACGCTCTGGACGAAGAGGCCCTGGTGCGCATCCTCACTGAACCCAAGAGCGCGCTGGTCAGGCAGTATGAAAGGCTTTTTGAGCTGGACGGCGTGAGCCTTGAGTTCACCCGCGACGCTTTGATTGCCGTGGCCAAGAAGGCTATTGCGCGCGGCGGCGGCGCCCGCGGGCTCAGATCGATCATGGAGAAGCTCATGCTGGACCTGATGTACGAGATTCCCAGCCGCAGCGAGATCCAGAAGGTCGTAGTCACCCGCGAAGCCGTGGACGGGCAGGGTACGCCCACTCTGATGCTGTCGGAGAAGAAGCCTGCACGGAAGAAAGAAGAAACCGCCTGATCCAAGCCCTTTGTTCTATCCCGGCGGCCCCCGAGGCTCGCCGGGATAGTTGCTTTTCCGCAGGGTATGATACACCCTGGGCAGCGCGGACAGGAGGGAGCGGCGGTGAGCAGCGTTGGCGTGCTAGGCTTGATTAACTTGTTCTTTGCGGTCGTGATCGGCCTCTACTTCTGGAACCTATCGGCCTCTACTTCTGGAACCTCCTCAAGGCCCAGCAGGGCTCGAAGAGCGCCGTGGGACGCGAGTCCCGCCGCGAGATGGATAAGCTGCGCGAGATGCGCGCTATCTGCTTGACGAAACCCCTCACTGAACTGACCAGGCCCAAATGCTTCGAAGATGTAATCGGGCAGCAGGATGCGCTGCTCGCATTGCGCGCCGCTTTGTGCGGGCCAAATCCGCAGCACGTGATCTTGTATGGGCCGCCAGGCGTAGGCAAGACCGCCGCCGCCCGAGTCGTGCTGGAAGAGGCCAAGAAAAGCAACCTTTCGCCGTTCAGGCCCGACGCGGTGTTTGTGGAGATAGACGCCAACACTGCCCGCTTCGATGACAGGGGAATAGCTGATCCGCTCATAGGGTCGGTGCACGACCCTATATACCAGGGCGCCGGGCCCCTCGGCATCGCCGGGATCCCGCAGCCCAAGCCGGGCGCGGTGACGCGCGCCCATGGCGGAGTGTTGTTCATCGATGAGATCGGCGAACTGCATTCGATACAGATGAACAAACTCTTGAAAGTCCTGGAAGACCGCAAGGTGTTCCTTGAGTCCGCATACTACAGCCCGGACGATGCCAACATACCCCAGCACATACATGACATATTCCGAAACGGCTTGCCGGCCGATTTCCGCCTGGTCGGCGCCACCACCCGCCCGAGCCGCGATATTCCTCCGGCCATCAGGTCTAGATGCCTGGAGGTCTACTTCCGCGCGCTTGCCCCCGACGAGGTAGGCGTAATCGCTTCGCGTGCCTTGGGCAGGGTGAACGTGGACGCTGAAGACGGCGTGATCGATATCGTCAGGAAGTATGCTCAGAACGGGCGAGACGCGGTCAACATGGTTCAGTTGGCCATGGGCGTGGCCGTAACTGAGGGGCGCAAAACTGTGCTCCGGCGCGATATGGAGTGGGTTGTGGAGAGTGGGCAGTACTCGCCGCGACCTGAGAAGCGCGTGGGCGATGTCCCGCAGGTGGGAGTGGTGAACGGCCTTGCTGTGTGGGGGCCTGGGATGGGTTCGGTTATCGAAGTAGAAGCGACAGCCATCCGCGCGCAGCCTGGGCGGGGTTCTTTCATGGTCACTGGAGTCGTGGAAGAGGAGGAGCAGGGAGACGGAGGGCGCGTGTTGCGCCGGCGCAGCATGGCGCGGAGTTCGGTAGACAACGTATGCACGGTTCTTCGGGTCAGGCTCCAGATCGAGGCCTCCGACTTTCACGTTCACGTAAACTTCCCCGGAGGCGCGCCTGTCGACGGGCCCTCTGCCGGGCTGGCCATGGCCGTTGCGGTTCTCTCCGCAATCCGGGACATCCCCATCGACAACAGACTGGCGATGACCGGCGAGATCTCAGTTCACGGCCGGGTGAAGCCGGTGGGAGGGGTGGTTGCCAAAGTCGCCGCCGCCGTCAGCGCCGGGGCGGTCAGGGTGCTCATTCCCAGAGAGAACTGGCAAGACCGGTTCACGCAGGTGGAAGGGTGTAAGGTGATCGCTGTGGACGACATCGATGAAGCGTTCGAGCTGGTCAGAGCCCAGCCCGACGCTTCTGCCGAACAGCCCGGCATCGCAGTTGTGCCGCAGGAGGTGGTCGCGGCCAAATCCGCCTCGCCGTAGAACGGTGGATTCCGGCGAGATGCGACATGGCGCCTCGAATTGAGGCGTCATTTTTCTACGCCCAGCTCTGCCATGGTTTGCTTGCTCCGAGGCTCTTTTCTTGAAGGAATGCGCCCGGCCAAGGAGAATAGGTAAGCTGCAGGCAGGAGGTGCAGAAACCCGTGGCCAGAGCGGAAAACGGATTATCTAGACGGAAAACCAACCCGAAGCGAGTCCTTTCGCTATTGCCGCTTCGCGGACTTCTGGTTTTTCCAAACATGACTATCCCTCTCGAAGTGGGGCGGGATAAGTCCATCGCCGCTCTCGATGAAGCAATGTCCGGAGATAGACTAATAGTCCTTGCTGCTCAGAGGGCTGCGAGGGTCAATGACCCGTCTCCTTCCGACATATTCGAGATGGGCACAGTCTCCGAGATCAAACAGCTAGTTCGGCTGCCCGACGGCACTGTCAGAGTGGTCGTGGAGGGCAAGGAGCGCGCGCGGATTCTCGACTACATTGACGACGATCCATGCTACATGGTGAAGGTGCAGATAGAGTCGGCTGATGAGCAGCGAGGGCCCGAACTTGCGGCTCTCGCGCGCAATGCGCTTCACGAGTTCGAGGAATATGTGAAGCTCTCCAAGCGTCTGCCGCCGGAGATAGTATTGGGCATGGGCGATGTGGACCAGCCTAGCTTGCTCGCCGACGAAATCGCAGCTCATTTGCCGATTCGAGTGGACGAGAAACAGGCACTCTTGGAGTCGCTGGATGCCCGGGAGCGTCTCGAGCGCCTATCGGTGGCGCTCCGCAGCGAGCTGGAGATTTTGGAACTGGAGCGCAAGATAAACGCGCGAGTGCGCAGGCAGATGGAGAAGACTCAAAAGGAGTACTATCTGAGGGAGCAGATGCGCGCCATCCAGAAGGAGCTGGGCGACCGCGACGAGAGGTCGTCTGAAATGGGTGAACTCAGGGAAAAGATCGAAAAGTGCGAACTTCCCCCGGATGTCCGGGAGAAGGCCCAGCGCGAGCTGGACAAACTCGAAAGCATGCCGCCGATGTCGGCGGAAACGGTTGTCGTCCGCAACTACCTCGACTGGCTTCTCGGCGTACCGTGGGGCGTTTTCACTGACGACTGCCTCGACATAAACCGGGCCGAGCAAGTTCTGGACGAGGATCACTGGGGCTTGGAGAAGGTCAAGGAGCGCATCTTGGAGTTCCTGGCCGTAAGGCAGCTATCGGATGAACTCCGTGGACCCATCCTTTGCCTGGTGGGGCCGCCGGGAGTGGGGAAGACCTCTCTCGGCAAGTCGATTGCCCGGGCCCTAGACCGCAAGTTCGTCCGGTTCTCCCTGGGCGGCGTGCGAGACGAGGCTGAGATCAGAGGACACAGGCGTACTTATGTAGGCGCCATGCCCGGCAAGATAGTCCAGCTGATGAAACAGGCGGGCAGCATGAACCCAGTTATACTGCTGGACGAAGTGGACAAAATGTCGTCGGATTTCCGGGGCGATCCGTCCTCGGCGCTCCTTGAAGTGCTCGATCCGGAGCAGAACCGCGAGTTTGGCGACCACTATATGGAGATTACCGTCGACCTGTCCAACGTGCTGTTCATAACAACAGCCAACAACCTCTACTCCATACCCCGTCCATTGCAGGACAGGATGGAGATAATAAGCATACCGGGCTACACCGAGGACGACAAACTCCACATAGCCACCAAGTTCCTCATCCCTAGGCAGGTCCGCGAGAATGGGCTGGCCGAGGGGCAAGTGCGGATGGATGAGGACGTAGTCAGGGAGATCATCCGCTCCTATACCAGGGAGTCGGGGGTGCGCAGCCTGGAGCGACAGCTAGGCTCGGTGTGCCGCAAGTTGGCCCGCGAGGTAGTGGCTGGTGCGAGCGGCCCATTCACGGTGAGACGGGCCGATCTTGCGAAACACCTGGGGATTGCCCAGTTCCGGTACGGCGTGGCCGAGCAGGATGACAAGGTGGGTGTGGCCACCGGCGTTGCCTGGACCGAAACCGGCGGCGATACCATATCCATAGAGGTGTCGGCGATGAAAGGCAGCGGCAAGCTGATCCTCACCGGCAAGCTCGGCGAGGTCATGCGCGAATCCGCACAAGCCGGCTACACCTACGTCAGATCCAGAGCGCGCGATTTGGGCATACCGGATGACTTTTACGAGAAGATGGACGTGCACATCCACGTCCCCGAAGGCGCCATCCCCAAAGACGGCCCATCGGCCGGGATAACCATGGCGACCGCGCTGGCATCCGCCCTTTCAGGTGTGTCAGTC